>DASYOD010000157.1:0-5412 GCA_036008085.1 Terriglobales bacterium | reverse complement strand
GCAGCTCAGAATGAAAAAGGCAAGCTGACGAAATAATTCCACTGTTAAAGGCAAGCAGTTATCGATGTAAAGGCGCTCCAGTATACGACCCCTACAGCCCTGACCCGCGCCACAAAGCCATTCTCTATAAAACGGGTCTCCCGCAATAGTTGAGCTTTTCCTAACCGCGAGTGGCCCAGAACGTCTATGGATATAGCCAACCGATATGTTCTATCCACGTACAGTGACTTGCTTGCTGGCTCTGCTGGCATCGCCCATCCTTTCTAGTCGGGCCACCATTCCGAAAACGACCAAAGCCCCCTGTAGGGTCACGCAATTCGCGGACTTTAGCAAGATCGACGGCGCCTTCATCGACGGCGCCTTCATTGTGATTCGTGGTTTTCTTGGACCTGACAAGTTTTTCAAAGACCTCCAATGCGTTGACTCCCCGGAGAACACTGTCTTTATGAACGATGCGGGCAAAGCCCTGACGTTCCCCGATCGGGTGACGATCACGCTCTTCATAGTTGGGCCAGTGCCACTAAGTGAGTTCGCTCAGCCCAAGAGGCTGGATGCGGAACATATGTTGAATCTGCGTTTTAGCGCGAACTGGAAGAGAGGAGTGAAGATACGTCCGGTGAAAGTGTTCAGGGAATTAACTGCGTCCGAAACTCAACCGCCTGATTTCGCAGTTCCCTTGAATGTCCGCCAGTGTTGGATTTATGAGTTCGCTGTTGAGGACACCAGCGTTCCTCTCACCGATCATTTGATCTTGTGTATCTTCTCGCCTGAAAACAAACGATTGGCCAGACTCTCGGCGCACCTCTGAGGTTCCGATGGCGACCGCTAGGGCAACGCAAAGGCGACCAGAGCATCGCTCAAGATTTCTTCCGTGATCTTTGGATGCCCACCCGCCGCAATCACCAAATACTGTCTGCCAGTTGAGCCCAACCGGTACGTCATAGGCGTAGCATTTCCACTCGCCGGCAACTGCGCCGTCCACAGCTCTCTTCCTGTTTCCGCATCAAATGCCCGAATTTTGGAGTCGGTCGTCCCGGCGATAAATACCAATCCGCCGGCGGTTGCAATGGGTCCGCCAAGACTGATCGAGCCCGCTGGAATTCCTTTGTGTGAGCCGCCGAAGGTTTCCATTGAGCCCAGAGGAATTTGCCAGCGAATTTTGCCTTCCGTCATGTCCACGGCGGTCAGCGTGCCCCACGGTGGTGGGCTGCAAGGCAGGTCGGATGGCGACTGCAGAAACCTGCGAAGCATTCCGTATGGCGATCCGGTTTGTGGTCCATAGTCGCCATCTTCGTTGTCGCTGCGTACTTTGTCGCGTGGGATCAGGCGCACCCGAGCAACCAGATTGTTGATATTGACAAACAGCAATCCATGCTGCGGATCGAACGCGTACCCACTCCACGTCATGCCGCCGAGGTTACCCGGAACCGCCAGCGTGCCCTGAATGCTGGGCGGGGTGTAAATCCCTTCGTTGCGAAGTTTTTGAATCACCTGCTGGCAAGCGTCGCGATCTTCTGCCGTCGGTCCCCAGATTTCGTTCAAGGCAAGTTGTTGCGGCGCGAGCGGTGGCGGAGCCACGGGAAAGGGCTGTGTCGGCGATGCCGCCTCCCCCGGCACGTCGCTTTGCGGCACGGCGCGCTCTTCCACCGGAAAAACTGGTTCTCCGGTGTCGCGGTTGAGCACGAACAGCAATCCGGTCTTGTTGCCTTGAATCACCACCGGCAATTGCTTTCCATCGTGCAGCAATGTCGCAAGCAGTGGCGGGGAAGCCGTGTCGTAGTCCCAGAGATCGTGGTGCACAAGCTGGAAGCCCCACACAAGTTTTCCCGTCTTCGCATGCAGTGCCACCACGGAGTTCGCCCACTTGTTATCGCCCGGCCGCAAGCCTCCGTAGAAGTCCGGGCTGGCGCTGCCGGTCGGAACGAAAACTAGGTCTCTTTGCTGGTCCACAGCCATGATGGACCACGCGTTGGCTGCACCTGTCTCCCATTTCGGCGCGGATTCTCCGGCGTCGCTGTGCGCCGAGTTGGGAGGAATGGGGTCCCAACTCCAGCGCAGCGCTCCACTCCGTGCGTCAAAAGCGCGCACTACGCCCGCAGGCATGTCTACACTATGGTTGTCGTTAATTGCCGAGCCCACGATCACGACATCGTCAATCACCGCCGGTGGGGAAGTCATGTGATACCAACCCGCTCTGTATCCTGGAACATCGCGCAGGCTGATCTCCCCGCCTTTGCCGAAATCGGCGCAGGGTTTGCCGTTTGCCGCGTCGAGCGCAATGAGCCTGGCATCCTGTGTTGCTTCAAAAATTCGCGTTCGGCACGCTTGCCCAGCCGAGCGTGAAGCGTCGGCCCAAGCTGTTCCGCCTCGGTTGACAAACCCGTCGCCATAGTCGAGCGTGCGATCAATCTTTGGGTCGTAACTCCACTTCTGCCTACCAGTCGCCGGATCGAGCGCAATCACGCGGTTAAACGCCGTTGTGATGTACAGCATCCCGCCCACGAGAATCGGTGTGGTTTCAAATCCGCTTCGTTTACTGCCATCCGGGCTGTTTTGCACATCGCCGGTGTGGAAGACCCACGCCACCTTGAGCTTGCTCACGTTTTCGCGATTAATCTCTGCCAGCGGTGAGTAGCGCATTCCGCCCGGATCGTGGCCATAGGTTGGCCAACCGGCGTCCGGCGCCGCCTGCGAGAACGCTCGCGTGGAAAATACTGCGGCCGCTGAGCAAAGAAGAATAAGCAAAAGGGGCTCAACTTTTGTAGTTTTCATGAAGCAAAAATATCCGCAGGCGAAAACGGCAGCAACCAAACTGGGACAAGAGGGCGCAACTCAGGGACCACCGGGCCCTATGGTGTAAACTCGTGGCAAGAGAAGTCTTGGAACCGATGCCCAATTCCGAGTTTGTGGCCGTCGTATCAGGTAGAGATGTTGTGCGGGTCGAGCCAGCCGGTGGCATGAACAAACAATCGCCGACCACTTGCCAAGGATCGAGCGTGAATGGATGGGCCTGACCGGAACGCCTATGAGCCAATTGCTCCGCGTGGCCACGAATCTGCAATCCATTCAGCTACCACCAATCGAAAACGCCGGCTCGCCCCTGCGGAAATAATCGTAAATCCTGTTTAGTCGTGCGTAACCGGACATCATGTAAAGAGTACGTTTGGTGTGTTTGTCCCCATGCGCGACCCGGGAAGCTTAATCAAGACTCGGTTGACACCACTCATCGATCTAGCCAATAGTTCCGAAGTTGGAGCGTGCCCTATGAACGCGACGGAGCGATTTCTTCTTCGGCGAGATTTGCTGAAGATTTTGGGGAAGGCTAGTGGTGGAATCGCAGTCAGTCGATGGCTGGGTCCGGAGGTTGCGTTGGCCCAAGAGCCAACTAGAGGAAAGGCGATTGAGCCTTTCACAGGACCAGGAGCAAATCCGCACTGGAACTCCGTCGGTCCTTATGTTGCAGAGCCGCAAAAAGCCCCTTTGCTTCTGTTGACGGACAGGCCTGTTCAACTTGAAACGCCGCGCCATTATTTCCGTACAGCATTCACACCCAACGAAGCTTTCTATGTGCGCTGGCATCTCGAAGGCATCCCGAACGCTGTGGATCTGAAAAGCTGGAAGTTGCAGATCGAGGGGAACGTCAACAAACCGCTTGCACTGAGCCTTTCTGAGCTCATGCAGAAATTCAAGCCGGTTTCACTCGCCGCGGCCAATCAGTGTTCAGGCAACAGCCGCAGTCGGCTGCAACCACGCGTGCCTGGAGCCCAATGGGGCAATGGCGCAATGGGGAACGCCATGTGGACCGGAGTGCGGCTGCGCGAGCTTCTCGATAAGGCCGGAGCAAAGAGCGGCTCCTTGCAAGTGCAGTTTCAGGGCCTTGAAACTGGACAAGGGCCAGAGGGTCTCGGCTCCAATCTTTTTCTGAAATCGCTTGATCTTGGCAATCCCGTACTGGACGAATGCATCGTCGCCTATCTGATGAACGGCGAGCCGCTTCCAATTCTTAACGGATTTCCGGTGCGACTGGTCGTTCCCGGATACTTTGCGACCTATTGGACCAAATGTCTGACCTGGATCCGCGTTCTGAACACGCCAGACGAAAACTTTTGGATGAAGACCGCATACCGCGTGCCGGATACGCCCCGCGGGAACACGACGCCAGAGGATGTGAAGGCTGGCACGCTAAGAACTGTGCCGATCGAGCGCTTTCCTGTGCGATCTTTCGTTATCTCGCCTGATGGATCTTCGAAGATCCCGGCTGGAATGAACGTTGCCCTGCGGGGTATCGCTTTCAGTGGGTTTGGTCGCGTGAACCGTGTGGAAATCTCGGATGACGACGGAAAAACTTGGATGCCGGCAAAACTTGGAGAGGACCATGGCGCATACTCCTTTCGCACCTGGGAGTTGTCGTGGATCGCAAAATCGCCGGGACGTTATTCGATGGCGGTACGCGCGACGGATGAAAAAAACAACACGCAACCCGACGAGCCGGTCTGGAATCCAGGAGGGTACCTCTGGAATCGGATCGAGCGTCAGGAAATCGTCGTGGGAAATGCGAATTAGCAGGAGAATCACCGTGGAAAAAAGAACCCAGGCGATTTTTTTTCTGACGTGCTGCTTGGTGATGGCTGCAGGCGTCATTTATGCCGATCTGAAAAAAGGCTACTACTCTCCAGCGGAACTCGGAAGCGTGCAGCAGACGGCGCCGATCGAACTCATGCCGGATTCGAACTATCAGGTTTCAGCGTACCCGGTGGGTGCTTTGGAGCTCGCCGTCGGGGATGGCCGTCAGGACGTCCAGATTTACTGCAATACCTGCCACAGCCCCCGTTACATCACGATGCAACCTCCGCTCCCCGCCGCAACATGGGAGGCCGAGGTGAACAAGATGAACAAAGCCTTCGGCGCTGGGATTCCTGAGGAGAACACGAAGAAAATCATCCTGTACCTGCAAGCCCACTATTCGACCGAGAACCGCAAACAGTAAGAGTGAAAATATGACCCAGCACTTCAGCGCATCAAAGAAGTCGGACTAAACGGGATACTTGCAGGGAGACCCTTCCCCGAGTTCTATCCCCCGTAGCGGCTAGCTTTGACAAGTCGCGTTACTGGAGATATGAAGTAACGCTTCACAGATAAACGGTTACCCCTGTTTACCAGGACGGCTATAGTTTTCGTATTTCGACTAACCTACCGCAGAGTTCGGAAAAACAGTTTGGCAACGTTTCTCCGGGCAGGTTTGTGATCTGAGTCTTGGGGCTTTCAGACGAATCGATTCCGATGCAAAATCCTACCTTGAAGTGCGCTCTTGCTCGCGATCAATGGAAAGGGCGAGGTGAACCCCGCATGGTGGAATCGGCATATTCAACTGCAGCCGCAAAACGTATTGCTCACATTCGATCGCATCTGGAA
>DASYOD010000156.1:0-9848 GCA_036008085.1 Terriglobales bacterium | reverse complement strand
CCGCATAAAGTTCGTTCTATTTGGCCGGGATCCATCATTTAGTAGTTGTGACCCGAAGCTGCCGCCACGTAGGTAATGCGGAAAATCGATACATTCCGGCTACTCGTAATTCTCGCAACAGCTTCTCTTCTGTCCGTCCCTGCAGCAAATGCTCAGAGCAATCCACAGCCGGTTGCGATCACCGTTGACGCAAACGCTCCCTCACACCCCTTCCCACATTTTTGGGAACAGATGTTCGGCTCGGGAAGGGCTGTGCTTTCGCTCCGCGATAACTATCGTCAGGACTTGCGTGACATCAAGCGGATCACAGACTTCGAATACGTCCGCTTCCACGCAATTCTCGATGATCAGGTTGGTGTGTACGATGAGGATGGCCAAGGCCATCCGGTATACAACTTTTCCTATGTCGATCAGATTTACGACGGCCTGCTGGCAAATGGTGTAAAGCCGTTTATTGAGCTGAGCTTTATGCCGCAGAAGTTAGCAGCTCACAACCTCCTGCACGTTTTCTGGTACAAGCCGAACGTCTCTCCACCTAAGGATTGGGGCAAGTGGGACGATCTTGTGGCTGCATTCACCAAACATCTGGTCGAACGCTACGGCATCGACGAAGTTGCGAGCTGGTACTTTGAAGTCTGGAACGAACCTAATCTCGATTTCTGGGGCGGAGAACCGAAGCAGGCCAGCTACTGGGAGCTTTACGATCACACGGCGAAGGCGATCAAAGGCGTGAATCAACGCCTGCGCGTGGGAGGCCCGGCTACCGCACAAGCCGCTTGGGTCGACGTGTTTATCAAACATTGCGCCGAAAACAAAATCCCAATCGATTTTGCGTCAACCCACGTCTACGCGAACGATACAACCCAGGACGTATTCGGAACCCAGGAAAATATTCCGCGCGACAAAATGGTTTGCCGGGCAGTGAGCAAGGTTCACAACCAGATTGCGGCCTCGAGCACGCCAAGCCTGCCTTTGATCTGGAGCGAATTCAACGCCAGTTACAAGAATGAACCCGCAGTAACCGATTCAACCTATATGGGACCTTGGATGGCCGATACCATCCGCCAATGCGACGGCCTAGTCACAAGCATGAGCTATTGGGCCTTTTCCGACGTGTTTGAAGAGCAGGGCGTCATCAAAATGCCCTTTTACGGTGGATATGGATTGATCGCTGAAGACGACATTCCGAAGCCGGCATACAATGCGTTCGCGCTCCTGCATAAACTGGGAGGCCAGCGTATAGCACTCGATTCTGAATCCGCCCTGCTTACCCGCAGGGACGATGGAACGATAGTTCTCGCGGTGTGGAACTATGCTCCGCCGGGAGCAGAAACAGGAACTTCACAAACAATTACTTTACGTTTCCAAAATGTCCGAGGACAGCATGCTTTAATCTCGCGAGTTGATCACGAACACGGGGATGTCCGACCAGCCTACGAAAAGATGGGTTCGCCGCGCTATCCCACACAATCGCAGATTAAAGATTTGCGCACGGCGGCAGAACTTCCCACGCCTGAGACCCGCAAACTGAAAAATGGCGAACTAACGATTACTATTCCGGCTCAGGGCCTGGCGCTGATCGAACTGAAGTAGTGCAGTGCGTGATTCATGATTCGTCAGGTTTGAACCCCGCGCGTTCCATCCCCCGTTGAGCCTCCTGGTTCTTCATGAAAGTTTCCCACACAAATCCGGTGCGCGCATTTTCCGCCATCAGCATAGTGATTCCGGTATCAATTCCTATCACGTCGGTGTCGTACCAATTTTTCAATGGATTAAATGCATTCACAAACCCGTAACGGCACCATGTGCCTCCGTAATGACTTTTGATATTTTGTAAAACGCGCATCACTGGCTGCGGCAAGAAAGGCAGCGAACCGGCCGATGCACTGGGCACAACTGTTCCATCGATAGGTCCAGTTGATGGCGGCCCACCCCAGATCACGTAGCCCTTTTGCGAATCCGACGCGGTGATGCCCCAAAGATCGTCGCTGTAATCTGGAAATTGCTTCGACAGCTCCAGACAGAAGCGACGATGAACATCGGTGGCAATCGCGGAGTTCTTGAAATAATTAGCATACTTATCGTGCTTGCCGCGAAAATCAAACCAGGCTTGCGAATATTGATGCACAAACAAAGGCGCAAACGAACCAATGTACCGCAGCCCGTCATATTCGAAAGTGCTACGCTTCCAGGCAGTCCATGTCTCGACACGCAGCGGGTAGGGGACCGATCCCAATCCCAAGAGATACATCATCATCAGCTCGCTGTAATAGTCCCAGCGGTACGGCAGAAAACCAATTTCTGGAGTCCATCCGTGGGGCAATAGGGATGTGTCCTCGGAAAGCCAGGTCCAATCCACACGATTAAATATTTCATATGCCAGGAGACTAATTTCTGAATGCTGGAAGTGTTGCCGGCAAGTAAGAATTCCGCAAAGCAGGATAGCCGTATCAACCGAAGACACTTCGGAGTCCCACAGCCTTTCGCCGGTAGTCAGGCTGGCGAAGTGATAGAAAAATCCTCTATGCGTGGGCAATTTTTTCCACAAAAAGCGCAGGCTGTTCACAACGCGCTCGCGCGCTTCAGCGAGCGAAATATATCCGCGCTTTTCCCCGATGCAGAGCGCGGTCAGACCGAATCCAGTGGCTGCGATACTCCCGACGAGGTTGTTATCATTCGTTCGGACGTTGCATCGATCTCTCACCATCCCGGTTTGAGGATTGGCTTGTTCCCAGAAATATAGGAAATTTGCCTTCTGCAATTCTTCTAATAGATCGTCGTCGGCCTGTGAAAGGGTTGTTGGAGCAGGAGGGCGCGCGGCCTCAAGGTGTTGTTGTGGCGTCGCGGACAAAAGCGGACCTATGCTTCCTGCAAACGGCAGGCACATGCCGAAGCGGGCCGCCTGCTTCAGCAGATCCCGGCGCGACACAATTTTGTCTCTGGGAGTCTTCTCGTCGTTCCGGCGCACTAGGTCAATTTTAGCCGATTTCGGCTGCTTCGTAGATTGGGAACCAGAAGATGCAAGAGTATTTTGTGCATAACTTGTCCTTGTATTTGGAAATGCATATCCAAGTACGCGCTGTTAGTGTCATAAAATATCGACGGTGGGGACTGAATGACCTGGAAACGAAAGGTTGCGATCTGGGCTTTTGCAATTGCAAGCGGCGCGGGCGGGGTGGCCGCGGTGTTGATAGCTGTTCACAGGGCACAACCGATAACCATCAAAGGCGCCGTGCTGAGCGCAGATGATGATCCGCAAAAGCAATTACCGATTGCGGACGTTCAAATAACCGGAATCAACGGGTCGGCGGCGAGCAGCAGCAAATCTGATGCTTCGGGCTTCTTCACTCTGACCCTGCGCCCCGGCCTACGAAGGCGCCAGCCACTGATGCTGCAATTCCGCCATCCAGATTACAAGCCACTCAATTTGAATGAATTTGTTTCAGACGAGATTTACATCGCTCGCATGGTGCCACTTCATCGTGCTACACACGTCAGCGTTGGCCATCCTGACATCAGCATTTCGAACATACGAGTGCGGTATTCGGTAAAAGCCACCACGGAGGCCGATGTCGGCAGTACCGTCAAAACATTTGAAGTAGTGAATACGGGCAACGTGCTTTGCAAAGGACATCACCCGTGCTCGCCGGATGGAAAATGGAAAGCCACGCTGGCCTCTGCATCGCTCGATGCTGGCGAGGGAAATCAGTTTCGCAATGCCAGAGTTTCCTGCATCGCTGGGCCGTGCCCTTTTTCGAAGGTTGAATTTGAAGATCTTTCGCGAGGTGGTCGGAGAGTGAACGTATCGGTTCGAAACTGGTCCGATACTACAACCTTCCTGATGGAAGCCGAGGTAGTCCATCCTATGGTCAGCGACCTTGTGCGAGAGTCGTACCCGGTGATTTTCGGCCGCGCACTGAACTTCAGTTTGCCACCTTTGGCGGAGGGCCCGAGTATCGAGGCGGAGGTCAACGGAGAGTCCATCGTTTTCCCGCTCGGGCCGGACCTTTTCTTAAGTTGGGCCGATTGCCACGTGCGGGTCGATACCGACCAAGCCAAAGCTTATCGCTGCGAACTCAAGCCTGGGTATCGCTTTCAATAGTCTTGCAAACCGCATGGATTTCTGGCCTAGGTTGGTTCTGTCCGAACTGAATCGCTTAGTTGTATCCGGCCGGTGTATATCGCCATGCCGACCACTGCGTCGATTCGCGAAGCATGCAGTTGATCGATTTGTTCGGACGTTGCAATGCCGCCTGCAACAATCAGTTGCTTGCTGGTCGCGGCTCGCAGCTGTTTCGCCGTGTTCAGGGGAAATCCTTGCAGTAGGCCTTCGGTGTCGATATGGGTATAAAGAAACGCAGAGCACGAGCGTTCCAGAGACGCGATCATTTCAAGCGGCGTGATGTTCGTCAGCTGCCGCCATCCCCGGATTGCCACGCGGCCATGCTTGGAGTCAACCGCAAACACCAAGTTTTCTGGCCCAACTACTCGTGCAAGCATTTCGCCGAATTTAACGTTTGGTTGACCATCGCTAATTAGAGAAGATCCAAAGATCGCTCGACGAGCACCCAACGAGATCATCTGCTGAGCCGTTTCGATTGAACGTATTCCCCCACCTACCTGACACGGAAGACGCCGGACAAACTCGGCCACCAGCGCACGGTTGTTGCCGGTACCAAGGGCGGCGTCCAAATCGATAAGTTGAATCAGCGGGAACGAAGAAAAGCGCCCAATCCATTCTTCAAAATCGTCGAATTCGAGGGCTTTACGTTCGCCTTGCACCAGTTGAACAATTTTTCCTCCCATGAGGTCGATCGAAGGGATTAGCATGGCCAACGTACCGGAATTCCTGCCCTTTGCAGTTCTTGTTTGAGGTTACCTAGGCAGTGCAGACCGAAGTGAAAGATGGAAGCCGCAAGCGCTGCATCGGCTTTACCATTCTGAAACACGTCGACGAAGCTTTGCGTATTTCCACCACCGCCCGATGCGATCACAGGAATGTGCAACGCCTCTGAACAGGTCCGGGTCAACTCGCAATCGAAACCAGCACCGGTGCCATCGCGATCCATGGAGGTAAGCAAAATCTCGCCGGCGCCCCGGTCTTCCGCCTGCTTTGCCCAAGTTACTGCATCCAACCCTGTACGGTTTCGGCCTCCGCTAACGTATGCTTCGAATCGCGCCTCTCCATTAATTCGCTTTGCGTCTATGGCAACGATCACCGCTTGTGAACCGTATCGTTCGGCAATACGCGTGATCAGCAAGGGATCAGCGAGTGCAGCGGAATTAATGCTGATCTTGTCGGCGCCCGCCTCGAACACAACGATCGCGTCTTCGAGAGAGCGAATACCGCCGCCCACGGTGAAAGGAACAAATAACTGCTGCGCAGTGCGGCTAACTGTGTCGGCCAGGGTTGCGCGGTTTTCGCGCGTAGCGGAAATATCGAGCAGAACTACTTCGTCGGCGCCTGCGCCGCTATGAGCTGCAGCTAACTCTGCCGGATCGCCGGCATCGCGCAGTTCTTCGAACTGCACGCCCTTTACGACGCGCCCAGCGTTCACGTCCAGGCAGGCGATGATTCGTTTGGTCAGCATGGAAGATTGCAGAAATTTGCCAGAAGTCTCAACCCTAACTCCCCTGACTTTTCGGGATGAAACTGCACTCCGAACAAATTGTCTTGTTCAACCGCCGCGGAAAACTCGCCACCGTATTCGCAACTCGCAGCGGTGGCGTTCACAATCGGAGCAGAGTAAGAGTGAGTGAAATATACAAAAGAGCCCGAAGGGATACCTCGAAGCAACCGTGAGCTGTCGCGACAAATCAGCGAATTCCAGCCGACATGCGGCGACTTGACGGTTTCCGCAAAGGGACCGCACTCTCCCGGCAACAGCCCCAGGCCCGGCGTTCCCGGTGCTTCCGCACTCGATTCAAACATCCACTGCATACCAACGCAGACGCCGAGAAACGGCACACCGCCGTTTTCGATTCTGTGCAGAATAGCACCACGCACCCCATCTCGTTCCAGAACGGCAGTCGCCGAAAAGTGTCCTACGCCAGGCAGAATAATCTTGTCCGCCTGGGCGACGATATTCGGATCGCGAGTGACAACGGCGTCCGCGCGCAGATAATCAAGTGCCTTCTTCACCGAAGCAATATTTCCAGCACGATAATCGATCACTGCGATCATTAGAGCAATCCTTTCGTGCTGGGCAGCAGCCGCGCCATGCGGCGATCGCGCCAGCAGGCGGCGCGCAGAGCGCGCGCGAAAGCTTTGAACAACGATTCAATCTTGTGATGGTTGGAGCGGCCATACAACACGCGAGCGTGCACGCTGGCGCGAGCGCCTCGCGCGAAGCCGTCGAAAAAGTCGTGCACCAACTCCGTTTGCAAATCACCCACGAGCCGGACGCGAACCTTCGTATCCACGGTAGTGGAAGTTCGTCCGCAAAAGTCGACGGCGGCTAGCCCGAGGGTTTCATCCATCGGCATCACAAAATAACCTGCGCGCAGAATTCCTCGCTTGGTCCCCAGCGCTTTGTCAAACAATTGGCCGAGCACGATGCCGACGTCTTCTACTGTATGGTGCTGATCCACGTCGAGATCGCCTTTTGCCTTGAGCTGGAGATCGAAGCCGCCGTGATGGGCAAACAGCTCGAGCATATGATCGAAGAAACGGATTCCCGTGGAGACCTTGTAGCGGCCCCGGCCTTCAATAATCAGGGCGGCGTTGATGGCGGTTTCTTTCGTAGTTCGCTGAATCGTGGCTCGTCTCATGGGGCGGCCACCTTTTTGGATTGAATCTCCGGCAGAGTCTCGCGCAAAGCCTGTAACAATCGCTTTGTATGCTCAGCAGTTCCGAGCGTAATGCGGACGCAGCCCTCGCAGCCGTGGTCGCGCGAACGGTCGCGCACCAGAATGCCCCGCGCACACATGGACTGTATGAACGCAGTTTTCTGCAAACCAAAGCTCGCGAGCACAAAATTGGCCTGACTTGGGCAGTGCCGGATGCCCCAACGGGTAAACTCTTTCTGAAGTTCGTCCCGCCCGTGGCAAACTTGACTTACATAGTCGCGAATATAACCTTGGTCTGCCAGTGCTGTCGGTAAACAGGCAAGCGCCACACCGTTGACGTTGTACGGTGAGGCAACTTTGCTGACCATCCTTATGTGCTTTGCGTTTCCCGCGAGCACGCCGATGCGAAGGCCGGCCAGTCCGTACCCCTTGGAAAATGTTCTGGCCACGAATAGGTTTGGCAGGTTGCGCCATTGCTCGAGCAACGTTTTTCCGTGAAACTCGAAGTAAGCTTCGTCTACGAGGATCGCCGCCCGCGGGACCCGGCTGGCAATTTCCAGCAAAGATTTCTCATCTGCAACGGTACCAGTTGGATTGTTCGGATTGGCAATCGCAATCAATCGCGTGTTCGGCGTGACTTTTGAGAGCAGATCAGAAACCGGAAACCGAAAGTCCTTTTCTGCAGGCACCCGGATAACTCGAGCACCGGTAGCTGCGGCGGATATCTCATACATGGCGAAAGTCGGCACCACGATGAGAGCCTCGTCGCCCGGCTGCAGAAATGTATTGCATAGCAGGTGGATAGCTTCATCGACTCCATTGGTCAGGAGCAGTTCGTTTCGCTCGATGCCAAGATAATCGGCCACCAGGTTTTCGACAGGTCCCCGCTCGGGATAGCAGGCGATTTCTTCGGCAGTTATTTCGCGCAATCTCGCTAACACGCGCGGCGAACAGCCTGCTGTGTTTTCGTTGAAGTCCAGGCGTAGACCATCGCGACCGCCAAGCGGCGGATGATAAGTGGGCAGATTCCGAACCGATTCCCGCGGTTCAAGCATGGGCCACCCTTATGCGGATGGAATCCGCATGCGCCCGTAATCCTTCGGCATTCGCCAACGACTCGACAATTGGCGCAACGAATCTAAGGCCGGCGCGCGAGAGTCGCTGCACACTTATCACCTTTACGAAATCTAGAACACTCAGTCCGCCTCTCAAACGGGCAGCGCCGCCCGTAGGCAGAACGTGATTAGGGCCAGAAGCATAGTCGCCGGCGGCTTGCGGCGAATAATCTCCTACGAAGAGTGATCCGGCATTGCGAACCAGGGAAACGTCTTTGGCGGCAACCGTAAGATGTTCGGATGCCAGGTCGTTCGCCCACTCGAAGCTTTGCCGGCGTGAACTGGATACGAGGATCACGCCATTCCGGCTCAGCGCCTGTTCGGCTACTGAATTGCCTCGGCTCAGCTTCTTCGCAGCTCGCGCCACTTGCTGAGCCAGCTTGTCACTGGTTGTGATAAAAGCTGCGAAGGTTTCGGTATCATGTTCCGCTTGCGCAACCAGATCAGCGGCAATGAATTCGGGATTCCCTTTGTCACTAACGATGACGACCTCCGTCGGGCCCGCGAGGAAATCAATCGCACAATCGAACGCGACCAATTTCTTGGCAGCCGTGACGTAGAGATTTCCCGGGCCGACAATCTTGTCCACTCGCGAAACGCTTTGGGTTCCGTACGCCAATGCAGCAATAGCCTGGGCGCCACCGATCCTATAGAATTCGCGCACGCCGAGCATTCCAGCGGCCGCCAGCACTTCGGCCCTCGGCTTAGGTGATACAACGCGGACATTCTGCACACCCGCAACCTGAGCGGGGATAACCGTCATAAGCAGTGTCGACACCAATGGGTAGCGTCCGCCAGGAACGTAGCAGCCGACCGAATCCAGCGGCCGTACGATTTGCCCAACACTGATTCCCTGTCGCGTACGCATCCACTCGACTGGCTTTCGCCATTCGCAGAACCGGCGAATATTCGCAGCGGCCGCGCGCAACGAATTTCGTAATTCTGCGGAAGCGGATTTCCATGCCGAATTGATCTCATCTTGAGCTACGCGAAGCGGCTCTTGTTTCGAAAGTTCATCCCACCGTTCAGCATATTTCCGTACAGCACGATCGCCGTGTTTCCGGACATCCGCGATAATACGCCGGACGGACGGCTCAACTTGCGTGTATTGCACTCCTCGGGCTGCCATTTTGCGTACCCTCGCTGCGGCTATCGCTCCAGACAGAATGCGCATCACAAAACCACCTTGTTCAATGGATATTCGACAATTCCCTGTCCCTTGGCTTCTTTCAGGCGCGGTATAACCTGCCACGCCGTAGATTCCTCGATTACTGTGTTCACGGCGACCCAGTCATCATCACTTAGAGTAGATATGGTTGGCTTCTTCAGGGCAGGTAAAACAGCGAGTACGGCTTCCAGGTTTTCTTTGCGAACGTTAAGCATCAGGCCCACGCGGCTCTGTGCATCCATTGCGCCGCGTAACATCAGGGCGAGATTTTCGATCTTGCGGCGTTTTCCACAATCAGACCAAGCGGATTTATTGGCGATGATCTGCGTGTTGGATTCCAATACTGTATCGATGATGCGCAAATGGTTGGCTCGCAGGGAGCTGCCGGTTTCGGTGACTTCCACGATGGCATCAGCAAGGGTTGGCGGTTTTACTTCAGTTGCGCCCCACGAAAACTCCACTCGAACTGGGATATTCTTGCCCTCAAAATATTTGCGGGTAACACTGACCAACTCAGTCGCTATTATGCGATCGTTCAGGTCCTGTGCCGACTGATACGGCGAATCGTCGGGAACCGCTAACACCCAGCGAACTTTCCCGCGGCTCTGCTTGGCGTAAATGAGGTCTGAGACGGTGACGACTTCAAGTCCGCTTTCGACCACCCAATCGAGCCCTGTAAGCCCAGCATCAAGCACTCCGTGCTCGACGTAGCGAGCCATTTCCTGGGCGCGAATGAGCATGCAATCAATTTCCGGATCGCGAGTGTTTGCGAAGTA
>DASYOD010000155.1:0-27873 GCA_036008085.1 Terriglobales bacterium | reverse complement strand
ACATGGCCCGTCTTGCTTCCACTGCCATGCCCAACCCCCTGAGGGGTGTCTGTTGAACCCTCGCCCACTAGATGCCCAATTCGTCGAGCGTCTTCTCATCCTCAGGCGTGAACTTGTCTTCCTCGATCTCCCGGCGATACTGCTCCAGGTTGCGAACTTCCAGGTACGTCAACTGTCCGGTCACGGCCACTTCGCCCTTGATCTGCGCCGACTCGCGCAGCAACTGCGGCATCAGGAGCCGACCCTGCCCGTCCATTTCGACTTGCTGTCCCCAGTAGTTCGTCCGGTCGAGAAACTTTTTCTTCGTAGGATTGAAAGTGGAGAGCCCTGCCAGCTTCTGCTCGATCCGCTCCCATTCCTCGAAGGGATACACTTGAGCAACCTTCCCGTCGAAGCTCGTGATGTAGAATTGCTGACCGTACTTCTCGTCGAGCACTCGCTTGAACTCGGCGGGGACCTTGAGCCGTCCCTTTTCGTCGACGCGAGTTGGGTGATTGCCGCGAAACATGTGTTTTGCCCTTTACCGGGCCAGAAAATCTCTTGGCAACTACTGCCGCAAGAACGAGGGAGGTAAGAACGCTGACAATGCCGGTCGATTCTGGTTCGTCAGGGCTGTTTTTGGGGGTGTCAGCTTCAAATTCCACTGGCGCCTCTCAGTTTCCAGTCTTGCCCACGAGCTCTATCGTTTCGACCACTTTATACCACTTCTGCCCACATCTTACGCCTAAGGCTTTTGTTGTCAACACAAAATTGGGTGGTTAAAGGCTTACCTTAAGTCGCCAATTGGAAAACACTATAAATTGTGGCTAACTGATTCGGTGACCACAATTAGACGCGTTTATAGTATTGATGCCGCGAGGCGTGTTTCTCCTATTGTTCGCCCTTGACATTTTGATTGGCCGGTGCTTCCGCTGTGGAAATGAGGCCGGCTCCCGATGATCCATCGCATTCAGTTCGAGCAATGGGTGCCGTTTACGATTGAGAAGGTTTTCTTATTCTTTGCCAATCCGCAGAATCTGCCGCGCATCATGCCGCTGGGAACCGCAACTGAGTTGGTTGCGCTACGGCTTGTGCCTCCGCTGCTTTTCAGCGAGCAGCCAGCGATTTCAAACAGCGAGCAACTCGCCGGCGTAGGCTCGGAAATAGTGCCCTCATTTCGTCCTCTTCCTTCTATTCCTCTGCGAACGGAATGGATTGCGCTGATCACCGAATTCGAATGGAACCGCCATTTCGCCGACATACAGAAAAAAGGGCCGTTCAAGCGATTCCAACATCGTCACGAGTTTTCTGCAGAACTGCGCGGCGGCGTGAAAGGAACGATTGTGCGCGACCTTATTGAATACGATCCCGGCTTCGGACTGCTAGGAGACGTGGCGCAGAGGCTGTTCGTTTCGCCCGGACTGAAACAAACTTTCGAGTACCGACAAAAGATGCTGGAAAAACTGTTTAGCTGAGTGCAAGGGGCGCCTACCTCATCGGCTCTACAAAAACCGCCGTTCCGTACGCGAGCACTTCGGTGACGCCCTGCATAATCTCGGTGGCGTCGTAACGGGCGCCTACGACAGCATTCCCTCCCAGTTCAGCGGCATGTTGCAGCATCAAGTCGAAGGCCTCGGCACGGGTCTTCTCGCACAGATTCGTCAGCAGGGTGATGTTGCCACCCAGAATGGTTTGCAAACTCGCTCCGATCGTCCCGAAAATCGAGCGCGAGCGCACCACGATGCCGCGGACCACTCCCAGGGTGCGAGTCACGCGAAATCCATCAAGTTCGAATTGCGTCGTAACCATGCTGTGCGCGACCATCCGTCCCGGCGCGCTGTAGCTCATGCCCATTGCTATTGTCCTTTCCCAACCGCAGCTGCGTGCTCTGCGCAATACGCTATTCCAATTCCGCAGCAATCACAAATTCCTGCCCAGGCAGATCATACTCAATATGGAGCACATTGGGTTTGCAACACACCTGGCAATCTTCTACATAGGATTGCCGACGCCCCGCAGATTCATCGACTGTAGTCTGATTGCACTCGCCGCAACCCGCACATTGAAAGCTGGCTTCCACCGCACCATTCTAGGGCAAAGTAAACAGGGGGAGCCAAAAGCTCCCCCTTGATTGAACAAAGTCCACAAAGAACAGGGCTATTGGCTCTTCGCCGCGTCGCCAACTTTGGCAGGAGAGCTTCCCGTGTAAGTTGCCGTCGCCGATCCCGCGTCTACGTCGGTGACGGTTGCCGTTCCCATTTTGTCGGTAATGGTTCTGAGCACCTTCCCCGAAGTCGGATCTTTCACTGTCTTGATGGGACGGCTGATATCAAGCGTGTCTCCAACTTTCACTCCGTCTTTGCTGCCAATATTTAGCACCAGAGTGTTTCCCGTGACGTCTGCGACCAGGCCAGTGAACTCTACTTTGTGCGTCGGCAGCGCTGAAGCTTTGTCATCGAGTTGAGTCGCCATCGAATCCACGGCTTGATGCAGCGCCTCACCGAGTATGGTGTTGGCGAAATTTGAACTGCTCATGTCAACACCGCCGCCACCGGCGCTTCCACCGCCGCCGCCGGCACCGATCAGCGACGTTCCCGAACGACTCGACTCACCATTGCCAGTTACCGCGGCCAAAATTTCTGCCGTGGTCGTGTCAACTAAGCGGCCGGTAATTGCGACCACGGCTTTAGCGTTATGTTTCCCCACTCCGCCCAGACCAAACTTGCTGCCGTATCCGCCGAGCCCCCCGCCACCCACGGTCGTATTCTTATCGTCTCGACCAAACTGCGTGATGCTTCCCATGATTACCGCATCCACGCCGAGAATTCTCCCAACCTTGGCTGCGGTGCTGGAATCAACGCGATCGCTGTTAGCAAAATTCTGTTCTCCCAGAACCTTGTCTATGGCATTGCGTTCGATCACGGAGTATTTGCCATCCTGCACCAACTTCTGGACCAGCATGTCTGAAATGCCTTTGCCGATATCCTGGTTGGTTCCAAAAATTGCGGAGACCGAACTTTGTACCGTGCCGTATTCAAAATTAAGCACCGCGACGCGCTTCTTTTGTTGCGCCATGCAAACCGGAATCAAGGCACAAATAAAAACCCACACCAAAAAAGATCTGCCCAGTCGTGCCGCGCTCGCACGTAGCCGAAAATCACCCACGCCCCCATTACCGATAGGAATCGCCTTCAGAGTTTTCATCGGTCCCATCTCCCCGTCCCAGATTGTCGTCCCACGGACGTGCGGGGATTCTACTCCGAATTCATTGCTCGATATAGTGCAAAAAAGCGGGGTTCCTCGAGGCCAGGTTAGATGTGGGTCCGTCAGCCAGCCAGTGACTCAATCGTTTGCACCGTCTCCAGCGGCAGCTCCAGATTACGGCTGGCCAGGTCTTGCTTCATGTGTTCGGGGTCGGACGTACCGGTAAGCGGCAGCATGCCGACCGACCGGGCGAAGCTGAAAATAACCTGCGCCGGAGTAACGTTAGCTTGGGCGGCGAGATCGTGGATTTCTGGATGATGCAGTACCTCCCGATTCGCTGTGAGAAGCGAAAATCCTTGATAGACAATCTTTCGCTCCGCGCAGAAGAGCCGAACGTCGCGGTCCCAACCCAGGCGCGCGAAACAGCGGTTCTGGACGAATGCGGGAGGCTCATCGTGAGCGGCAACCATTTGCTCAAGATGCCGCAATGAAATGTTGCTCACCCCGAGGAAGCGCGTGCGACCAGCATCGCGCTCCTTCGCCATCGCCGCCCAAACCTCACTATCCGCTTCCGTCCACCCGTGTCCCGAAGCGGGACCATGCAAAACGTAGCTGTCGACATAGTCGGTCCCAAGGTGATCGAGCGAACTAGCCATCGATTGCGCAACCTGATCGGAAAGGCTGGCCCCAGGATCGTAAGGCAGCCGATGATCTTGTCCTGGGCGATAGGTGAATTTCGTCTGCAGAAAAAGATCCGCGCGGGTTATTATTCCCGCACGGTACGCGGCGGCCAGCCCTTCGCCTACTCCGGCTTCGAAATAATGCTTGCGCTGATTAGCGGTGTCGATGCCGCGAAACCCCATCCGGATCGCTAGTTCAGTCAGAGTCAGCGTGCGCTCTTCCTTCCATGCAGTACCGTAGAGAAAATCTGGAACTCGCGGAGGCTGCTGGATCGGCATGGCGTTAATTCTGCCACGATAACCGTTTCCCCGCCGTCTATGCCCTTCCGTTACCCGGAATTACACTCCAATTCGCCGCTTGCCGCATTACAATAAACTCATCTTCCCGAAAGGATTGAGTCAGCGCGGCTTGAGTTCGGCGCGCCCCCCAGGGCCGAACGCCCAACGCCCGTCTGACACCAGATGATCGCCCGCGACGAAAAAGTATCGCAGGTCCGCCTGACCAGCGTGCAGTACATCATCCTGGCCATTTTCATGATATTGGCCTACGGATTATGGCGGCTGCAGGTGGTACAGAGCGATATGTACGCCTCGCTCGCGGAAAAGAATCGCGTTCGCAACGTTCCCATACTTGCGCCTCGCGGCAAAATTCTGGATCGTGAAGGGCGCACCATCGTGGAGAACTATCCTTCATTCACTGCCTTGTTATTGCGCGATTCTTCACGCGATCTCATCGCCGACGCGCCCCTCATCGCCCAAGGCCTGCATCTCGATCCCAAAGATGTCAAAGATCGCATCCGGCACTTCGCTTCTATGCCGCAGTACCAACCCATCTTCCTGAAAGACGACATCACGCAGGATGAACTGGCCTTCGTCGAGTCGCACCGCAATGAACTGCCTGAGCTGGATACGATCGTGGCTCACCGCCGGCTTTATCCGCGCAATGGCTTCATGGCCCACCTCATCGGCTACGTTGGCGAAGTCAGCGAGGAGATGCTGAACCAGCCGCGATGGGAGTTCTACAATCCCGGCGACGTGGTGGGAAAGTCCGGCGTCGAGCTGCAATACAACCAGGTCTTGATGGGTAAGAATGGCTCGCGGCGGGCAATGGTGAACAGCCGTGGGAGAGAAGTTAAGCGCTTGGATGAGACTCCAGCCGAAGCCGGCAGACAACTCAAGCTGACCGTCGATCTCGATCTGCAGATCGCCGCAGAGCAAGCTTTGGGAGATAAGAACGGCGCCATCGTGGCTATGGATCCGCGCAACGGGGAGATCCTCGCTATGGTGAGCCGCCCCACTTTTAATCCCAATGACTTTGCGGTTCGCGTCTCGCGCGATCAGTGGAGCAAGCTGGTCAACGACGACGATCATCCTTTGCTCAACAAGGCCATTCAAGCTCAGCTCGCACCCGGTTCGACCTTCAAGATCATCATGGCCACTGCGGGCCTGCAAGAAGGCATCGCGCAGGATATGCACGTGATCTGCAACGGTGGCGCCTCATTCTACGGACGCTACTTCAAATGCTGGGTTACCGCCGAGCATCGCACGCATGGCGTGGTGGAAATCAGCAAGGCGATCTATCAGTCATGCGACGTTTTCTTTTATACCCTCGCCGAGAAACTTGGCATCGATCGGATCGCTAAATATGCCACCATGTTTGGCCTCGGACAGAAGACTGGTATCGACCTGCCACAGGAAGTCAGCGGAGTAATGCCGTCAGAAGAGTGGAAGGTGCGCAACTTCAAACAGAAATGGTATGCCGGTGAAACCATTTCAGTGGGCATTGGCCAGGGGGCAGTGGCTGTAACTCCGATTCAGTTGGCGCGCGCTATCGGCGCCATCGCTAGCGGCGGTGTGTTGGTGAGGCCGCATGTGACCAATCCCGCCGAACTGCCGGCTAATTTCGTCCCCGCTGCAGAATCGACTGTCCCGATAAAGATTCCGATTGATCCCGCAAACTGGGAGACCATTACTGATGCCATGTCGAATGTGCCTTCACCTTTGGGCACTGCGGGCAGCGCGCATTTGCAAGGCATCGATTTCGCCGGCAAGACCGGAAGCGCACAGACGGTCAGCAACGCCCTCAAGGCCAAAACCGCCAACGGCAAATCGAAATATAAAGACAATGCCTGGTTCGTGGGTGTAACCCCGCGCCGGAATCCGGAAATCGTAGTCGCCGTATTGTTCGAAGGCGGAGAGCACGGCCAGTTCGCAGCTCGCATCGCGGCCCAAGTAGTGAAAGCCTACGTGGAAAAGCAGCGGCGACAGCCGACCAAGGTGGCGCAGGGAGGCAAAAAAGTCGAGATCGGAGCCGTATGGAATTCCGACAGTCCCGACGGTGAAGATCAGGATACTTTGCACGGCGGCAGATTCGTTCTCGATGTGCCAAAAACGCGCTTGCCACTGGCTGTCGCAGCCCCGGGAGTGCAGTAATGTTCTCAAGCGAACGACCCACTTAATGTCACGCTATATTTCATTTCGCGATTTTGACTGGCTGCTCTTCATCTTTGTCATGCTGCTTTGCGGCCTCGGCGTGATGGAGATCCGGAGCGCCACCGAGCATACCAAGTTCGCCGGCGCTCACATCAAACAGCTGTATTGGATCACCGGTGGAATCGTCGGCATGTTCCTGATGAGTTTCATTAACTACCAGAAGCTGCTCGACGCTGTGCACTGGATGTACATAGTCTCTATCGCTTCCCTGCTGACCGTCATCATTTTCGGCCAGAAATACCTGGGGGCACGGCGCTGGATCAAAATGCCCGGGGGCGGACACTTCCAACCATCGGAATGGGTCAAGCTCATCCTTATTCTCGCCGTCGCCAAGTATTTTGCCGACTTGCACCAGAGGGAGCTTTCCTGGCCTGACTTCATGAAAGCGGGCGCCATCGTCGGTGTCCCCATGCTCATGGTGCTGGCTCAACCCGACCTCGGCACGGCCCTGACATATATCCCCATTGCGATCATGGGTTTATTCCTGGGCGGAGTCCGCTGGAAGCAGGCTGTGACCGTCTTTGTGCTGGCAGGACTGATGATGCCACTGGCCTTCCATGTTCTGAAGCCGTATCAACGGGACCGCCTAACCAGCTTCATGCAACCTGAGGCCGACAGCCAGGGTTCCGGTTATCAAGTTATTCAATCCCTGATCGCGGTGGGTTCCGGGGGACTCTGGGGCAGCAGCGGCGGCTCCCAGACCCACTTAGCGTTCCTGCCTGTCCCACAAACGGACTTTATCTTCGCCGCTTTTGCTGAAGAACATGGATTTGTAGGCGCGTTAACCGTAATGCTGCTATACTTTATCGTGCTGATGCGTTTGACGCAGAATGCGCAAACGGCGCCCGATCGCGCCGGCACATTTGTGGTGATGGGTGTGGTGGCTGTGCTTAGCTTTCACATCCTGGTCAACGTCGGCATGGTAGTCGGGTTTATGCCGGTTACTGGAATACCCTTGCCGTTAATGAGTTATGGCGGGTCTTCTGTCCTGTTTATGTTTTTGGCGCTGGGTATTGTGATGAATGTGCGGATGCGCCGCTTTGTGAACTGAACAGGGGGGAGTGGGCAAGGAGATTTGCCGCGCACGCCAAGTGCGGCCCGAAAATTAAGATTACGATCGCCCTCGCGTAAAGAGGGCACTCACCGGCCAGAAAGTAGTGAACGGCCGGGCAGGATTTAAGCTAACGCGCTGCCAGGCGGGTAACGGCCCCCCCAGAGACCAGAGACGGTTTTTGTGAGAGCAGGTCACAAACCTTGGGCAAGCGCAATGCGATAAGTGCGAAAAATTTCCAAGCTTGTGCTACGAGTACGGGCCCGGAGAAAACTCCGCAGCCCCAGCCGTCCCTTGAGCGGGACGGTTATCGCATCGCTTGATTCTCCCGGTCTTTCCCTGCCTTGGTTCCGGTGAAACCTGCAGCCGCTTGACGGCGCAGAACCGGAGTCTGTATGACAAAAGAACTGTTTGTGTCTTCTACCCCTCACGAAACTAAAGTGGGCCTGGTGGAAGACGACCTACTCGCCGAAATTTACCTGGAACGCGAGAACGAATACACCTTAGCTGGATCCATCTATAAAGGCCGCGTAACTCGCGTCCTGCCGGGCATGCAATCCGCCTTCGTGGATATCGGCCTTGAACGCGACGCCTTCCTGTACGTTTCCGATTTCATGGAATTACAGGACGAGGACGAAGTCGAGGAAATTCCCACGAACCTGGCGCCTTCCCAGCCCTATCAATCGCCAGCGCGGAGTGAATCTCAGCCAGCCATAACTGAACCCGGCGGCGTGACTCCTATTACCGAACCACATGCTGCCCCGGAACAACACCCCGAGTCAGGTGCGCCTGCGGGTGCAACTCACGAAAAACCCAACGGAGGCGCAACCCGGGAAGGTCGCGGAGACTGGCGAAGCCGTCGCCGTCGTGGACGTCGCGGCGAACGCATGCCCGAATCCAAGTTTGCCCGTCCCGCCGTCGAGACCACACGTCCCGATCGTCAGGAACGAACAGACCGTCCGGAAAGAAACGATCGCCCGGAGCGAAGCGAACGTCATGAATACGGTCCTCCGCCGGGATACCAGCCGATCATCCTGCCCGGGGAGTCCATATCAAAATATCAGCGGCTCGCACAGGCTCAGCCTTCCCAACGGCGAGCTGGGTCCCGGCCCGCCGATCCCAGTTCAGACGCCCCAGCTCCTATTGCCGCGCTGTTTCCCGAAGACGAACCGCTCTTCGCGTCGCCGCAGACGGATCAGCAATCGGCGGCGGAACCTCAGCCCCAAACCAACGACCGGGCGAAAAGTGCGGCTGCGAACGCACAAGTCGGATCTTCTGACTGGGACCGCGAACAAAAGCGTTTGCATGAAATGAATGTTGCCGCGGTATTCGGAGGAGCAGTGGTTGAAACCTCCGAGGCCCACGAACATGGCGATTCGGAAACCAAGTTTGTTGCAGGCACCGAACCTTCTGAGGCCAATCACCCCAGTCACACTTCCTCGCTAGCGGCTGAAGGCACGATAGTCGAAGAAGAGATTGAAGAGGAAGAAGCTGAACTCGGCTCTTACACCGAAGAACTCGACGAAGACGAAACTTTTGAAGAAGAGGAACTGGAAGAAGAAACGCGGCATGCAGCTGATTATCTCGAGCCTGCAACCCAGGAAATAGCAGCGTCCGCAGAGCCATCAAGCGCGGCTGAAAAAAAGGCGGAACCATTTGTCATCGAAGGCGGCATAGATGAGAATGCAGCGAGCGAAGAAGTTTTCGACCCAGTTGCAGAACAAGAAGCCAAGGAAGCCGAAGAGGCCGAACTCGAGGAAGCCCAAGCCGAAGCGGAAGCACTGCTTGATGCCGAAGCCCGCGGCGACGGTACGGTCGACGTCCGAGTCGAAGTACGGGCTCCGGCGGCAACAGCGGCTTATACCCAGCGTGCTGCACGCCCAGCGTTCGATCCCCGGCGCGGCCAGCGAGGACGCCGCGGTGGCGGCGGCCGGCGCTTTCGTCGCCAGGAACCGCAGAATGTTCCGCTCATCACCGAGCTTCTGAAAGAAGGTCAGGAAATTCTGGTTCAGATTGCAAAAGAACCCATTGGCAAAAAGGGTGCCCGCATCACCAGTCATATTGCGTTACCCGGACGCTTTCTCGTTTACATGCCAACAGTCAATCACACCGGTGTGTCGCGAAAGATTTCTTCTGAAGAAGAGCGGCAGCGCCTGAAGCGCATAATCATTAGCGAGCGCGACAACGGACACGGCGGCTTCATTGTCCGTACCGCAGCACAAGGCGCATCGGAAGAAGAGCTGCGCGCCGACATTCGCTTCCTGAAAAATCTCTGGTCCGAAATTAAAACCCGAGCCGACAACGGCAAAGGCCCCACGCTGATTTATCACGACCTGAACGTGGTTGAGCGCGTGTTGCGTGACCAGGTTACGTCCGATTTCACCGCCATCTGGGTCGACACCGAGCAGGAATACGAACGTGTCCTGCGCTTCGCCAACCGCTTCCAGCCTGCGCTGGTGCGGCGCGTCAAGCTGTACAGCAAAGAGGTTCCGTTATTCGAGCAGTTCGGCTTGAACGACGAAATAAACAAAGCCCTCAAGTCGAAAGTCTGGCTAAAGAGCGGCGGCTACATTGTAATTAATCAAACCGAAGCTCTGGTCGCGATCGACGTTAACACCGGCAAATACGTCGGCAAGACCGCGCGCCTCGAAGACACCATCGTCAAAACCAACGTCGACGCCATCAAGGAAATCGTCCGCCAGATCCGCCTGCGCGACCTGGGCGGCATCATCATCATCGATTTCATCGACATGGACGAGCGCCGGAACCGCCAAAAAGTGATGCAGGCCCTCGAAGAAGCGCTACGCAGCGACCGAGCCCCGTCAAAGGTTTTGCAGTTCAACGACTTTGGATTAGTCGCGATAACGCGGAAGAGAGTGAAGCAGTCGCTCGAACGCACGATCGGGTCGCCGTGCCCATATTGCGAGTCCACGGGCTACGTGAAATCGGTAACCACAGTCTGCAACGACATCTACGTAGAAATGCGAAAGATGGCGAAACATCTCGATCACGCGGATGTGATGCTGCGTGTGAATCCAGAAATAGCCAAAGCCCTGAAGTCGAACAATGGCCGCTTCCTGACCGAAATGGAAGAGTTAACCAAGCGCACGGTAATCGTGAAAAGCGACCCTGCGCTGCACCAGGAGCAATTCGACATTAACTGAAGCTTTCAGCAATCAGCTAAAAGCAGGTACCCCATGTCTCGCGGCTCTTGCGAGACATGGGAATTGCTCCAGCCCGAGCGTCCAAAGAACCCGGATTCCTTGCGTCGCTCGGAATGACTAAAAGCTTACGAATTGATGCTGCGAACTACTTCACAGCGTCAGCGGTTTTATCCGCGGCTTTCTCCACGCCTTTGCCGGTATCCTTCGCGCCAGTCTTCACTGCGTGCCCAGTCTTGTCTGCAGCCTTTTCCGTTGCGTGTCCGGTTTTCTGGGCGCCGGTCTTCAATGCGTGTCCTGTCTTTGTCGCCGTAGTCTTGGTCGCGTCTCCAGTTTTGTCAGCAGCCTTTTCCGTGGCGTGTCCAGTTTTCTGGGCCGCCACTTTGGTGTCGTGGCCCGCATCTTTTGCCGTTTTGTCGGCGTCGGTGGCGACATCCTGACTAAAGACGAACGATGTCGCTCCTAATAACAGTGCAGCAAGAATTGTTACCAATTTGAATTTCATATGGCCTCCGTGGTTCAGGATTTAGCGGTTCGGGAAGTATCTACCATCTCGGAAACAAACGCAACGAAGTTTCTCTCCCATGGTGCTTGGAAATTTCGAATCAGAACGTTTGACTTTCATTCCAATTCCCCTTCGAGTACAGTGAGCGTCTCATCGTCCACATCCCACTTCTTAAGAATAGCGAAAATCGTCTTCGAGGCAAACCCTGCTCGCACGAGTTGGCGGAAAATCCTGGCCGCTTGCTTTTGATCTTTGGGTTTCACGAGACGCTTGCGCTTTAAATATTCACGCGCCTGAGTCTCGTCGCTGACTTCGTCATAGACTGCATCCACTGCTTTATCGATGACTTCGCTGTGGACACCTTTCACCTTCAAATCCGTAATGACACGCCGCCGGCCGAATTTTTCGTTATCGCGGCGGAACGAAGAATATGCAGCCGCATACTGCGCATCATTCAAGTAGCCACGATCTTTGAGCCGGCGGATGACGAGTTCCATCAGCGTCCGTCCGTATTCTGTATCGGCATCAACACGCGGCCGCAGCAGCCGCTTGAGTTCAGCGACCGAGCGTGCGCGTCGACCAAGCGCACCGACTGCATATTCGTAGAGGTCGTTTTCGGATTCAGTCTTTCTCGGGCGCGCAAACGCCATGGCACTAACACCTTACCTTGCGTTAACAGGACGTTAACATTGCACAATACTACGTTACAACTTTTTACTCGCGCTGTGGTGACAATGGGAACTTTACGGCGTCTATTTCCGTAATAAGAACTGAGAGAGGATGTCAGTCATGCTTACCATCAACGTAGAGAAAACGGGCGATGTAGCCGTAGTGAGATGCGCGGGGCGAATCGTGCGGGGAACCGAAGTATTCACGCTGCGGAACGCGGTATTTTCAGCGAAAAACATTCGCATTGTGGTGATCGATTTATCTGACGTGGAGATGCTGGACGCGGGCGGTTTGACCACGCTGCTTTCCTTGCGGGAGTGGGCTCGAGGCCGCAACGTTCAACTTAAGCTGGTGAATCCTTCGCATTTTGTCAACGAAGTTTTGACCCGCACCGGACTCGATCATGTATTCGAGATTTCGACATTTGAGCACGCGCTTTTTGTCCTTGCCGCGCCAAAATCTCATCACCTGAAATATGCGGCGGTTTGCTAACTGCGATCTTCACTGGGGCCGGAGCTGTCATTCGATTTGAATACACGCTCTGGCCCTCCTCCGAAATAAAAAAGGGCGCGCCGGGCGCGCCCTGAAAAGTTTCAGGAGGATAGAATCAGCGGCCGCCGTAGCCGCTCTGTTGCATGGCGTTCTTGGAAATATCGCTGGTCGAAGAAATACCCTGCATACGCAATTTGAAGTCGTCAGCATTGGAAGCGCTCTCCAATGCGGTTTCGTAGTTGATCAGCCCCGCCTGGAACAAATCCCATAAAGATTGATCGAAAGTTTGCATGCCATACTGCGAGGTTCCGGCTGAGATAGCGTCACGAACCGCGCGCGTCTTTTCCGGCACCAGAATACATTCCCGGATGTAAGCCGTGTTGATCATGACCTCGACGGCGGGAACGCGGCCGTCGCCATCGCAGCGCCTGACCAGGCGCTGGCTGATTACAGCCCGCAGTACAGCGGCGAGTTGCAGACGAATCTGTTTCTGTTCCGGCGGCGGGAACACAGCGATAATTCGATTGATGGTTTCGACGGCATCCAAAGTGTGCAATGTGGAGAACACCATATGCCCGGTTTCAGCGGCGTGCAATGCAGTGCCGATGGTTTCAACATCGCGCATTTCGCCGACCAGGATGACGTCTGGATCCTGACGTAGTGAAGCCCGCAACGCTGCGGAGAAGGTTGGCGTGTCCACCTCGATCTCACGCTGGTTCACATAACCTTTCTTGTCGCGATGCAGGAATTCAATTGGATCTTCAATTGTAATGATGTGTTCGGCGCGGGTAGAGTTGATGCGGTCCACCATCGCTGCCAGCGTAGTTGATTTGCCCGAGCCAGTCACTCCTGTGACCAAAATCAAACCACGCGGCATATCGCAAACCTGCTCCACAATTTTTGGCAGGTAGAGTTCGTCCAGCGCGCGGATTTTAGTAGGAATCACGCGCAGCACCAGTCCAACGTTGCCGCGCTGCTGAAAAACGTTGACACGGAAGCGGCCAAGTCCGGCCACGCCGTATGCCATGTCGATTTCCGTGCTCTCTTTGAACTTTTGTTTCTGTCTCGCCGACATCATGCTGAAAGCCATCGTAAGCATGTCTTCAGCGCTGATACGAGGTTGGTCAGTTAGTGGCGTAAGCTCGCCGTCGATTCGTAAGTGAGGATAATTGCCAACTTTGAGATGCAAGTCGGAAGCGCGCCGCTCCATGGCGATGCGAAGCAAATCATCGATATTCATTCAAGGGTTCCCCAGGGATCAGTTTGTATGATGAACCTAAACCTCAGTCAACCCAAGATGACCTAAGTAATGGAAGCGTGCGTTTGGGACAGGGCTACGCGGCGAGCATAACGAATGAGGCCGGACTTACCTGGATTCAGAACTTTGGCTTGCGGCTTGAACACATTCGATCAATTGCTGGACTTGTCGTTTGTGTTCTTCGGTTCGGAGGACGAACTGCACTCCCATGCCGAAGCCCGGATGCATGCTTTGTACTGTTCCTTGAAATCGCAATTTAATCTCATTCGTCCGAACTACCAATTGCAGTTCGGTACCGCTGGGAAAAGTTTCAGCGCTTTTGATGTAACAACCACCAGAACTGATGTCGGTCAAAGTGCAGCGAGTAGCGACGCTGCTATTCGTCCGGTAAAGTTCCACCCCCAGACAACACGGATGACGCACAATATTACGGCGATCAGCCGCCGTCACCGACAACATACCCAAGCCAGCGCTCAGCCTGAGGGCGGGCTCGTCGTCAGTTTTGGCAGGCTGCAATCCTGATCCGGCGGCCGTTTTCGGGCCGGAGAGCTGGGCTTGTAACCACTCGTTCACCAAACGTCGCGATGCTTTGGGTACCTGCGCGAAACGGATTCCGACCCGCCCGGAAGGATCCTGCCACATGACTTCACCGGAAAGGCGAACCGGAGAAGTATTTCCCGGCAGTAGGAAATGAAAATAAACTTTTGAGTAAGGCGGCAATTTGTTCTTAGAGAGGATGGCAACGCCATCATCGCTGAGATTCACCAGGGCCGCGGGGACGTCTTCTTTGTCGGCGTAGGTAATGGAAGTACTTGCCTGCACCGGCACGCGCGGCCGAATCCGTCTTTCGTAGCGCATCAAATCGCAGGCGGCGTGCATACTGTTGGCCGCTCGCTCCCGAGAGATAGGCTTGTAAAGGACGAAGTTCGCGCCCTGCGTGGAAACATCACTCGATGTTTCTTTCGGCCCAACGATGGCAATCGCTACCGACGATTTGTTAGCCTCCGAGTTTCGGGCGTGCGCCATCAGTTCGGCTGCCGCTGATCTGCCCTCACAATCAACCAGCAAGGCATCATAATGTCGCTCTTCGATGCGCTCTGCAGCGACGGATAGGTCGCCGCAAGATTCCACTTTGATCCCCAAGTCTTCGAGGATTCGGCGCAGCACCTGAATAGTGGGCACGTCCGAGCACACCAGTAGCGAGGTGAGCGTCATGATCACGGCCATACTAAATTTGCGACGGAACGACCAACAAGTTACCTGAGTCATGGCAAATCAGCCGCCGTGACTTTGGTCATCTGGAACTTGCACGGATAAACCGCTATGTTCGCTTGTAACCTTGAACCGGTTACTCACGGTTCGTGAACACTGTTTGGTCGTCCCCCTGAAGGGTTAATCCATGTCCACCAAAACAGCTAGCTGGATTATCGGCGCCGGCGTACTGATGATGTTCATTGGACTTTGTTTTCTGCCGGGCGCATTTGGCGCACATCCCGGGCAGGATATGTTGGAGATCGCCGCATGCCAGTTTTCGTTAGGCGCTCTAATCGCGGCCGGGGGAATCTATGCCAAAGCTCGGGTGCTGCAATTCGCCATCGCCTCGGGAGAGCCGCGCAAGGAGCCGGCGACTGCGAATCAAAGGGTTCGCGGGGGTTGCGATTTATGCGGAACCGAGGCTCCGGTGGTTCAATGCAGGTTCACCAGCTTCATCTCTGCGGAACTTGTCTCACTCAGCATTACGACGTTCGCTCCTGCTCTTATGTACCTACAAGCCGCACCTCAAGCAGCAAGGGAGGCAGGAAGTTAGCGGCGAATGCGCGCGGCGCATAGCCAAAAGGCTTTCTTCCCGAACCGCGCTGCGTTGCCAAAGTTACCGGAGTTATCAGGTCAAATTACGTTACGTAGGTCCAGCACAGTCGCCCCACCCTTTAGTACTTTGACGCTCTCTGATCCCCTCCTTACGATGAAGCTGCATGCGGGTTAGCCAGCGACGTTTCCGCTTATGGAACCGCCTCCTTCGGCGTAACGCGCGATGAAGGATGCCAGGCTCAACCCCGAGATGGCAGATAACAAACAGGTCACGCGAAGCTTGTGTCTTAAAACGGACCTCGGCAGAACTCCCCAGAGAAAGAAAGGGCCCATGCTGTCACGCAGAATGCACGGATTTTCGCTGATCGAAATGATGATCGTCCTGGCCCTCATCCTGGTCGTGACCGCTTTTTCCGTAATGACGATTCGGCCTTCACTCCTGCAGAACGATCTAACCGAGGGCTTCAACCAGACGTTGATGGCGCTGCGTCAAGCGCGCGATACCTCGGTGGCGCAACGGCAAATTTATTTCGTTACCTTTAACAATGCCGCCATACCCAACACAATCACCATTACTCAAGGGTCAACGGGAAATGTCACCTCAACTTACTCTCTTCCCACCGATGTTAGTTATGTCGCGCTCGCAGGTATTCCGATATCACCAGTTGCGTTCCCCACAACACCTGACGGTTTTGGCGTAGGCACAACCGCCATCGATTTCGATCAAGGCGTAGCTGGCGGCGTAAAGAACGTGATCTATTTTTATCCCGACGGTTCTGCCGAAGACGTAAATGGCAATGTCAACAATGGGGTGGTCTACCTGGCTCTGCTGGGAAACGCCGGATATTTTAAGAGTTCGCGGGCTATCACTTTATGGGGTGCCACTGGGCGGGTGCGCGCGTGGCGTCTGGAGTCGAACGCTGGGGCTTACTACTGGAGGCAACAATGAAAGCTGAAAGCAACACGGCTTTCAAGCCGCAAATTAAACGAGGCGAGCGCGGTTTCAGTCTGATCGAGGTCATGATTTCGATGGTCATCCTGGTGATCGGGCTGCTGAGTCTGCTGGGTGTCTTCGGAATAGCGATGGCGTCCACGCAAGGTTCGCAGGAGAACAACACCGCCAAGCAATTGGCGAATGAAGCCATGGAAGGCATCTTAACCGCACGCGAAACTGCAAACATAACTTGGGCACAGATTAACAACACAGGATCTGGCGGCATCTTCATTCCGGGATTCCAACCCATAAATTGTGCTGGGGTCGATGGAATTATCGGTACCGCGGACGATGCAGCCTGCGGCCCGCAAACGCTCGAATTGCCTGGCCCCAACGGAGTCTTTGCGGGAAACTGTCCGGCAGCCGGACCCGATACCTGCTTACCGCTTACCAATTTTTCGCGGCAGATACAGATTTCACCGGTAGTACAGGGCGGAGTCACCCTCACCACTCTGCGCCAAGTCAATATCACGATTCAATACACCACTCCCCAGCTCAAGATTCCGAAGCAATACGTCTTGAGCACATTCATTTCGCCGTTCCGATAAACGAGGAGACTATGGCTCGCAGATCCGAAAATTCGAGTAGCGGTTTCAGCTTGATTGAACTATTGGTCGCGCTCGCCGTAGGCACCATTGTGGTGGGGGCGGCAGTAAAGTTGTTCACTCAGGGCATGAATGCCACATTCGTGGTTTCGCAGCGGGCGGAGATGCAGCAAGATCTGCGGGCGACTTCGGACATTCTATTCAAAGATCTGAGCTTGGCCGGAGCCGGATTGCCTTCAGCGACCGGTATCGGGTTGCCATCGCAGGCGGGGAAACCCATCTATGGTTTCGCTCCAAGTTGCGCCGCCAAGAATAACTGCATACCCGGGAACGGCATTGCCTACCCGTGTTCGTCAGCGATCACACCGCCATGCGTTCCAACTCTCTATGGACTCATCCCCGGCTACCGCATGGGGATCGCGGTGCCGGGCAGCCCGAACCCTAGCGATGTGATTACGGTGGTCTATACCGACGTGGTGTTCGCACTGCCCTGCTATACGGTACAAACCATCACCGGGACTGCAGTAACCGTGCAGTTGCCGCCCAATCCTCTGCCAGCATCTTGCATTCTCACTCCGCCCTTGGTAGCTCCACAGGCTGTCAACGCGGCGGCCGTGGGCTTAGTGCCTGGCGACCTGGTGATACTCCAAAGTATTGTTGGCGGAAGTTCCGCAACTGCAGTCGGCGAAGTGACAAGCGTCGTAGCCAACGGCCCCGGGAACTACACCATCGCTTTCGCTGGCGGGGATCCGCTAAATATGAACCAGCCCGCTGCAGCTTCCGGAGATTTGGCACAATTGGCGTGCGGAGGCCCGGCGCCAGCTGTGGCATGCCCTGCGAGCGCATCGGCCACACGCATTTTTGCCATTAGTTACTACCTGTGGATGATGCCCGATCCGCTCGGCGTTGGGGTTGGAACACCGACCCTGATGCGGCAGGTAAATGGACAATCCCCGGTACCGGTTCAAGAGGGCGTGGTAAATCTGCAATTCACTTACGACACATATAACGCTAACGGCACTCTGCTCAATGCTATCGGTGATGGCGGGTACTCTACCGGAACATCCTTCAACCTGATTCGCAAAATTAATCTGGTTCACTTAACCACGCGCAGCCAGGTCTCCGGCGTCAAGAGCGGTCTCATGATCACCAATGGCTACCAGACTTTCGACACGCAGACTTCAATAAGCGCCCGAAACCTGAGCTATCAGAACCGCTATGTCCTGACTCCGTAAGTTCAATTACGGAGAGAAATTGATAGAGGAACCAAGGAAGGCTGTATGGCAATGAGGAGCAACACGATGCATAGCATGAAACTTGATTCACGAGGATTCACTCTGATTGCATCCCTGATGCTGATGTTGATTATGTCGGGAGTCGCGATCGGCTTGCTCATGATGGTGAACACCGAAGGCAAGGTGGGTGGCCAAGATGTACAGAACAATTTGGCCTTCCATGCTGCCGAAGGTGGTATTGAACACATGACTTCGGACCTCGCTAACATGTTTCAGAACATCGAATCGCCAACGGCAGCGCAGATTGCGGCTTTGAGCGCGGACGCGCCTGCCAACAGCGCGGTCATGAGCTATCCCGTCTATACCTTGACGGCCGCCACCAAGGCCGATGGAACCCTGTCAACCAGTTTCGGCCAGATTACCTCGGGGCCATTCCAGGGCTTATACGCACAGGTTATTCCTATCACGCTGCAAGTTACGGCAAGTACCTTTGCCGGGGTTGCCGGAAACGGAACGGTCGGCGATGAAGTGAATATGTCGCGCACGGTTGAAGTCGCTCTGATCCCGGTATTCCAGTTTGGCGTGTTCTCCGAGAGCGACCTGAGTTTCTTCGCCGGAGTAAACCTGAATTTCGCTGGCCGCACCCACACCAACGGCGACTTGTATCTGGATGCCGGTACCGGTGCTACGACAACATTTCAAGATAAAGTCACAGCCTGGGGAAACGTTATTCGCACTGTACTGGCCGACGGCCTGACTTCCGCAGCCACGGCTCACCTTGGCACTGTCAACATTCTAACCACATCTCAGGGCTGTACTCCTCCCGTTACGGGCTGCCGGGCTATGAGCCAAGCCGAGGGCAGCGTTACAGGAGGTCCGGCCTCTCCACAGAACGCGAATTGGAACCCCACAATTTCAGTCGGAGATTACAACAGCTGGATTATCGATGGTAATTATGGCAACCCGGGGGGAACCGGGGCCGTACAACTGTCGCTGCCCTTTATCAATAACGCACTTGGCGCGCAGGGACAACCCCAGCCCTTTGAAATCATCCGCCGACCCCCGCCGGGAGAAGTTGCCACTTCGGCTCTAGGCGCCTCGCGACTTTACAATGAGGCAGAAATTCGCGTGCTGCTTTCGGATACGCCCGCAGATCTTCCGGGCGGAGTTGGAGATGCCAACAATATTCGGCTGGCCAACCCCAACATCGCAGGAGCAACCTATCAGTTTGGCGTACCAGCCTCTGTCCCTGCGGGTCTGCCCGCCTTGGCCAGCGGCGGCACCTACAATACGTATTTCGCTGCCGGCACCACTGCGTATCCAGACACCAGCCAATGGAACAACACCCCGCTACCACTGACCGGACCGTGGACTCTGCCACCCGATTGGCCATACGTGCCGCTGCAGCCCATAGCAGCCGACATCACATTCACTAACGACCAGGGGCCGCCTGCGGCGCCGCTGACAACGCCTAATGGCGATGCCAATAATTTCGGATTGACCCTAGCCCCCGCAGCCCTTGGCCTGACATCTTGCCCGGGGAACCCACCGGTCTGTCCGGCAGCACCCGTTCCTTACTACAACGCGCCTTATCCCTATTACACGGCTCCGGCAATAACCACCAAAACTATCAACACCTGGAATCTGATCGACGGATATTTGCGCGTGGAATACAGGGATGCGGGTGGAACCTATCATCCGATCACGTCAGAGTGGTTGCAACTCGGATTTGCTCGAGGCACAACTCCTCCCACTGCACCCGGTACCAACCCAATCAATCCCAATGCAATCCTGATCCTGCAAGAGCCCGCAGATCGCAATGGCGACGGAGCGATCGACAACACAGGAGCTGGCCCAAGCTGCAGCAAGTCGGGCGGAGTCTGGACGTGTATCAAAGCTAGGCCCCCCGAGGTTACGACCGACTCGGTTACGGCGTTGCCCTGGTATGGCGATAGCAAGGCAGTAACGCAAAGCGTCAGTATGAATAACTGGTATCCCATCAACTTCTACGACGCGCGTGAAGGCGAAGTCCGCGATGTGAACCAGGGAAATGCGAGTTGCGCACCGGCTGGTGTGATGAACGCGGTAGAAATTGACGTAGGCAATCTGGCACGATGGCTGACCGGGGCTATTGCCGGCAGCGGAACATCAGTCGATCCTGTGTTTCAAAACGGATACGTCTTATACTTCTCCGACCGCCGAGGCATGCTGCCCAACCCCAACGGTACGCAAGTCGATGCAGCAGGGACGAAAACCGGCGACTCCGGCCTCGAAGATTCCGTCAACTCTGGCAGCGCAGTCGGTAAGCCTGATGGCGGGCTGGAGGCAACTCCGCCGAACAAGGTCCAGTCCCCAGAAGACGTGAACAACAACACAATTCTGGACAATTGGGGAGGAGGCAACCTTGGTCTGGGACTAGGCTATGTTGGTGCTCCGTATACGGCAGGCACTAGTGTGAACGCCCTGATCCGCAACGCTGCCGGCGCACCCGATCCCTACTTAACCGCCGGACGTATCGCGAGCTGCGTCCCCATAGGCCAGAAGAACTGGATCAGCGGCGCCCGGCACGTCCTGAAACTCGTCGATGGCTCTCTAGGCAATGTGCCCGTCAGGTCAGACAACGGTCAGGGTGGATTCACGGTGGCCTCGGAAAATCCGGTTTACATCCAAGGCAACTACAATTCCAACTGTACAGCCGCGGGTAACCCTGGCTGTACCCCAGGTAACGCCAATTATGACGGAACTTGGAATCCTCCGCCCTACGTGGAGCCGCTGCACGCGGCTTCTGGTGTGATTGCCGATGCGGTTACGATGCTGTCCAATAACTGGTCGGACCTCGCCAGCCTGAACAATCCCAGCAATGACGGAGGACGCCCGGCGACCAGCACCTACTATCGAGTCGCGGTCTCCGGTGGAAAGAACATCAATTTCCTGGTTACCGGTTTGGGATGGACAGGGGCCGGCACAGGAGGAGGAGTCGGCTATGACTGGGGCACGGATGGAGGGTTGCACAACTTCCTGCGCCAACTAGAGAACTGGGGCGGTCAAACCCTCAACTACAAGGGCTCTATGGCAAGTCTCTACTACTCCACGTACTCTACGGGAACAGACAAGAACGGGGGTGGCACTACCTACGAACCACCGGCTCGAAACTACATTTTCGATCCTCTGTTCACGCAGCCACAAAACTTGCCGCCAGGAACGCCGTTGTTCCGCGACATCGACAACTTGAGCTACCGGCAGAGCTTTACGCCGCGCTTAACCAGCCAGTACTAAACCAGAAGCAACTCATCCGGCCCCGATCCTGCAATGCAGGGTCGGGGCTTTTAGCGTGGGCGCCGGTGTCCTCGCTGGTGTTGGCCGTCACATGCAAAACTTCCTTCGCAACCTTGTAAGATATTCAGTGGTGGCTTAGGAGGACAAGGGCTTGGCAATCAACGCGGTTTTCTGGGACGTTGGCGGCGTGCTCCTCAGCAATGCCTGGGATCACGAGCAGCGTCAGTGTATCCTAAAGCAATTCGGACTGGATGAAGTCGAATTCGAAAGCCGCCATGAGATGCTGGTTTCCTCCCTGGAGCGCGGCAAGATCAGCCTGGACGAATATCTGGAGCGCACGATTTTCTACCGCCCGCGGCCGTTTAACCTGGATGAATTCAAAAAGTACATGTTCTCTTTGTCGCAGCCGTGTCCAGAAACGCTGCAACTGGCGAAAGAGATCGCAAAATCGCGCCGGTACCTGATGGCGACTATCAACAATGAATCCAAGGAACTGAATTTGTTCCGCATTCAGACCTTCGGCTTGCGGGAGATATTCAGCCTTTTCGTGAGCTCGTGCTTTGTCGGACTGCGCAAGCCGGAAGAGGGAATCTATCGCCTCGCCTTGGACATCACCCAAACGGTTCCGGAAGAATGTTGTTTTATCGATGATCGTCCGTTGAACCTCGATGCGGCGTCGCGATTAGGCATGCACGTCATCCAAATGAAAAGCACCGAGCAGTTGCGGCAGGAACTTCAAAAGCTAGGTGTGAGTGTGCCATGAATTGCGGTTCTTAAATCCGTGGCTGCTTATATCCTGCCCACCCGCGCCAGTTCTGCCAAATTCCAAAGAGCGTTGGCGGCAAGCAGCCCCCACACACTGGCTCGTACCAACTCGCGGTGCCGGGTCTCGAGCAGATCGGCGGCGATTCCGGCGACAAACACAAACCAGAACGGCGCTGCCATGAGCTGAAATCCAAAGCCCGGATAGTGCGGTGTCTCCAGACCCAAGAAAAGAAATAATGCTGCGACTATCAAAGGGCCGGTGTTGCCGAAATACCTTGGCCTGCGCCAGGCGAAATATGTAACCAGCGCTACCGGAATCGCCACCAGCAATACCGGACCACTTTGACCGAGCTGCGCCAGAATTCGCGTGTATGTAGTAAGAACCAGAAATGCCTTCCAGGTGATTCCGAGAAATGTGGCGTGTCGCATGCCTTGCCAAAAAACACTCGGACGGAATAAATAAGAAGCCATCAATAGAAGAAATGCTACGCCGCATGCAGCGAACCAAATTGCAACTGCTGCTCGCCGCCGCGTGGGCGCAAGATACAACATGAACGCGAGGGCGATTGGAAGCAGAATGATCAGCGAAAACTGAGATCCGATGGCTAGCGCAAGCGAGAGGCCGAGCAGCAGAATGCGGCGCCAGTTCCATATCACAACCTCGCGCGGAGCGTACAAAGTGTGCGCCACAGCAATGGCAGTAAAGATGGTTCCAAACGCGCCCCACGCCGCGCCCATCTCTGGAGTCGCAGAGTAGAGAGTGCTGCTGCGCAGGATTGCGGGCGAAAAACAATACAAGGTTAACGCGATGTAGCCGCCAGCGTTTCCGTAGAGTCTGCGGGCGACGTACCAGAGCGATGCCCCCAGAAGCACACCAAAAATCAGGTAGGGAACTCGAGCCATCCAACCCCAATAGTGGATGGATCCGGCTTCGGCTGTTCCTGTCCAGCCCACTAGGGGCAATGAGGCCAGCAGGTACCAGAGAGGCGAGTGATTCGCATCGTAACCGCCGTTGTGGTCGATATCTGGAGGAGTCGGGGTTCCCGCCTCCATGCGTTCTACTGAAGGAGTCCCTGCGATCGATTGTCCGGTCCATTGTTCCAGCCCTTCCACTACCCGGAACAACTCAGAGGAGTCGATTTCCGCTGGCTGCGTGCCCCGCACGAGCAACCAGCCACACTGCGCCAGGAACGCAAGCAAAAGAAATCCTGCCAGAATCTGGGGACGACCAAAGCGTTCGCGTGTAAGAAATTTACCCATGGAGGGACGGCGAGTGTTTTACCATGTCCGGGGACAATTGGGAAACTTCCGCGATGGACGAAGTAAAACAAGGCTCACCGCCTGCGAATCCCAGCTCGCGAGACCGGCAACTCACTCCGCGTGATGCCGAGTTAACTACGCCACTGCAGCGTCCATTGCTCGAGCCAATCAGCACGATTTTCTTCGGACCCCAAGGATTGCGGACCGGATGGCGGCTTCTGCTCTACGTGGTCATCTGGAGAGCGCTGCGCATGCTTCTAGGCAACGCCCTGGAGAAACTCGATCCCCACGTGCCTATCAAACTTTGGCTCGACTTGATCACGGAAGTGGGATCCTTCGGCGCGGTCGCTATACCTGCCATGCTCATGGGGTGGGTTGAACATCGTCCATTTGGCGATTACGGTTTTCCCCGACGCGGCGCCTTTGGGAAATCATTCTGGGTGGGCACGGGATGGGGTATCGCCGCGATTTCGGCCCTGCTATTTGCCATCGACGGGGTTGGCGATTTTTCCCTGGGAGGACTGTCGCTGCACGGCGGGCGCATCCTGAAATTTGCAGTGTTCTGGGGACTGTTCTTTATCGCAGTCGGCCTATTCGAAGAATTTCTGTTGCGCGGTTATACCCAATTCACGCTGACTCAAGGCATAGGTTTCTGGCCCGCGGCGGTGCTGCTCTCTACGATCTTCGCCGCTTTGCATTATGGGAACCCCGGAGAAAGCTGGGTCGGCTTGCTGGCAGTCGCTGTGATCGGACTTTTCTTCTGTCTGACGCTTCGACGCACAGGAAACTTGTGGTTCGCAGTGGGCTTTCACGCTTCGTGGGATTGGGGTGAGAGCTATCTATACTCCGTTCCCGACAGCGGCGGCATGGTGACGGGCCACCTGCTGCGTTCGTCGTTTCACGGGTCGCGTTGGATTACGGGAGGCTCGGTCGGGCCAGAAGGCAGCGTGCTCGTGTTTGTGGTGATCGGGCTGACCTGGCTAGTGTTTGATCGCGTCTACCCGGAGGCGAAGTACCGAGCCTGAAGCGTCGCGGATTGAGCTGTCGGAATTATGTCCGCCGCCTGATTCGGGCACGAATCCATTCTGCCAAAGCTTTCTCATTGAGGTTTCCTGCGGCTACGTCGATAATAGTCTTGACCGCGTCGACCTCCTCGACTTTGAATTCAAGTCCATTGAGTTCAAGAAAGAGTCCGATGGCCAGAAACCCAGCTCGCTTATTCCCGTCATTAAACGGATGACCGCGGATGAGCCCGAATCCGTAAGCCGCAGCCAGGCGCGCCACGTCGGCGCCGCGTGCGTGGGCGTGCACGTTCCTGGGACGAGCCAACGCGGATTCCAATACCCCCTGATCTCGTACGCCCCACATTCCACCGTGTTCCGCGAGGCTCTCCGCGTGGAGCAGCAGTAGAGCGCGTTGGTCCAACCAGACCGGATTTCTCACTTCGCCAGCGCGCGGAAAACGCTGCGGTACTTACTCATGAATTCGCGGCCAAGGTCGAGTTGCTTCTCCACCTCGGGATCGTATGGGGTAAGCAAATATCCGGCAGGCGTTTCTATGGCGAACAGCGTATCGTTCTTCTTGGCCCGCAGCCGAACCAACATTTCTTTTGGCAGCACCACACCTGTGGATGTCCCAACGGACCTAAGCTTGAGCTTCATAATGTACCTCGTATAGCCATGCACATTACAATACAGAAGGGCACCGATAGAATCCCTGCAAGGCCGCGCTCAGGCAAGTTCGCGCGAGAGGATCAGATATCCAGGTTCTTCACGTCGAGCGCGTTGTCTTCGATGAATTTGCGGCGCGCTTCTACGTCTTCGCCCATGAGGGTGGTGAAGATGGTTTCGCACTCGGCGATGTCTTCGAGCTTGACTGACAACAGCGTGCGTCGCTCCGGGTCCATGGTGGTTTCCCACAGTTGCTGCGAGGTCATTTCGCCAAGACCTTTGTATCGCTGCACGATGTAATCCTTGCGGCCTTCCGCGAGAACGTAATCGAATAGATCGCGCGCGTTGGATTTTTCAACCAACTGCGGCTCGGGCTTCTTCTTCGCGGCAGCTTTTACGGGAGCTTCCGGGACAGCTTTCTTCGGCGTCTTGTCGTCATCTGCTTCAGCCTCGGTCACATCTTCAGTATTCGCGGACGACCCCTTGGCGACCGTCTCGATAACAAACGGCGGTTCCATGTAAGGTTCGATCTGCTTGAATTTCGATAGCAGTTGGCGATACTCGGCTGTCGAAGCCAGTTCCCAGTTGATCAGGTGCTCGGCACCCTGCGAATTCACATAGCGCACTTCCCACAGATTGTGTTCTTCGTCGAAGCGGCTTTCCACTTCCTTGAAGCTGCGGTCTTTTTGCAGCTTCTTCAATTCTTTTTCCAGCTTCTCAATTTTCCTGGAGGCGGTTTTCTTGTCGCCTTCGAAATCAACTCGCTTGGAAAGATCGAGCTTCGGCAAAATTTCGGTCACGCGTTCGTCGCGCAAGCGTTTGTCGACTTTGTCGAACAGTTTGAGATATTCGTCGAGGACGTTCATGAATCGTGACAGATTCGCGCCTTCGAGCTTGGCTGCCCCGTCGCCATAACGCACGACCAAGCCGTCTGAGGCACGCTTAACCAGCACTTTCACATATTCGCGATCGTCCTTGATGTACTGTTGCGACTTACCTTTTTTGATCGAATACAGCGGCGGCTGCGCGATGAACACGTTTCCGCGCTTGATCAACTCTTGCATGTGGCGGAAGAAGAAAGTCAGCAGCAGCGTGCGGATGTGACTTCCGTCGACGTCGGCATCGGTCATGAGAATGATCTTGCCGTAGCGCAATTTGCTCGCGTCGAAATCTTCTTTCGAGATGCCGGTACCCAGAGCGGTAATCATCGCGCGAATTTCTTCGTGGGCGAGCATCTTGTCGTAGCGGGCTTTTTCGACGTTGAGGATTTTGCCCTTGAGGGGCAGGATGGCCTGGAAACGCCGGTCGCGTCCTTGCTTTGCCGTGCCGCCTGCGGATTCTCCTTCGACCAGGAATAGTTCGCAACGCTCGGGCTGTTTCTCCGAGCAATCGGCCAGTTTGCCGGGCAGGCCGCCGCCATCGAGTGCGCCCTTGCGGCGAGTGAGGTCACGAGCTTTTCGAGCAGCTTCACGCGCGCGAGCGGCGTCGATGGCTTTGTTAATGATCTTTCGTCCAACCGTCGGGTTCTGCTCGAGGTACGCTCCCAAGCGTTCGTTAACGAAGGCCTGCACCACTCCCGCAATGTCAGAATTCAACTTTCCCTTGGTCTGCCCTTCGAACTGCGGCTGCGGAAGTTTGACGCTGATCACGGCCACCAAACCTTCGCGGACATCGTCGCCAGTCAGATTTTCTTTTACGTCTTTAAACAGACCCATCTGCTGCCCCGCATAATTGATAGTGCGAGTCAGCGACGTGCGGAAGCCGGAAAGGTGCGTGCCGCCGTCGACGGTGTTGATGTTATTAGCAAAGCTGAAAACGGTTTCCGAATATGCGTCGTTGTACTGCAGGCCGATCTCCATAGCCACGCCGTCGCGCTCGGCTTCCATGTAGATGGGCTTATCGTGCAGCACCTGTTTGCCGCGATTAAGGTGCTTGATAAATTCCGCGATACCGCCGTTGTACTTGAATTGCGCCGTCTTGGGATCGCCAGTTTTCGGGTCGGTAGTGCGCTCGTCGGTCAAGGTGATCAGCAATCCCTTGTTCAGGAACGCCAGTTCACGCAGACGTTGCGCAAGGGTGTCGAAGTTATATTCGGTTACCGTGAGAATGCTCTTATCGGGCAGGAAGTGAACTTTCGTTCCCCGCTTGGTCTTCACCTCGCCGGCTTTTTTCAGCTTGCTGGTCGGCTCACCCTTCGAATACGTCTGCTCCCAGGTAAACCCATCGCGCCAGATTTCCAAGTCCAATTCTTCGCTGAGCGCGTTTACGCAGGAAACACCGACGCCGTGTAATCCGCCTGAAACTTTGTATGACGACGCATCGAACTTACCTCCAGCGTGCAGCGTAGTCATGACAACTTGTGCGGCGGGAATTTTTTCTCCGTCGATGTCCATCGAATCGACAGGAATGCCGCGGCCGTTATCCACCACGGTGATGGAATTATCGATATGAATCGTGACATCGATTTTGTCGGCGTATCCAGCCAGCGCCTCGTCCACCGAATTGTCTACGACTTCATAGACGAGGTGGTGTAGGCCAATTTCGCCTGTCGAACCGATGTACATGGCGGGACGTTTGCGGACGGCTTCCATGCCGCCGAGCACCTTGATGGAGTCGGCAGTGTAGTCGCCATTGACTCCGTTGGGAGCCTTTCCGGTTTTTGTTTTCGCGTCGGTGATCGCGGTGGGATTCAGAGTCTCTTTTGTAGCCATTCAGCTCCGTGGAAAGGGCCGGGCGTGGGTCTGAGCCAGCGTCCATTTCCGATGCCATGGAATTTGCCTCAAATTACTGAAATTATTAACACTTACGGCTTCCTAGGTTGTATCTA
>DASYOD010000154.1:0-6635 GCA_036008085.1 Terriglobales bacterium | reverse complement strand
AGTGAACCAGGGCGCGACCGTCGGAGTCTGCGAGACCCATTGTCCGCCCCAAATCGCCAGCATCACCAGAACGAATCCAAGAAATGAAACTTCCAACACTTTGCCGGGACGCAAGTGGCGGAGGTAAAAGCCCATCAACAGCGCGATTGGAATGGTTATCGCAATGGTGAACACGCCCCACGGACTCGATTTGAGCGCATTGACCACAATCAATGCCCCTGCACCGAGCAGAATCACGATAATGCTGATCACCGCTGCGTAGGCCACGAATCCACCGACGACGCCGATTTCCTCGCGGGCCATTTCGGTGAGCGACCTTCCATCTCGCCGCACGGAGAAAAGCAGGATGACGAAATCCTGCACACACCCGCCAAAGACGGCGCCGGCCAATATCCAAAGCGTCCCCGGAAGATAACCGAACTGCGCGGCGAGCACCGGCCCCACCAGCGGGCCGGGGCCAGCAATGGCCGCAAAATGATGTCCAAAGACCACCCATTTATTGGTGGGAACGAAATCGCGACCATCCTCCAATCGCTCGGCCGGAGTGGCCCGCTGGGCGTCGAGGGCGAGCACCTTGGCGGAAACAAACTGGCTGTAGAAGCGGTATCCCAACGCGTATGCGCAGATGGCGGCAACTACCAGCCACATGGCATTGATCTCCTCGCCACGGTGCAGTGCAATCGTGCCCAGCGCAAGCGCACCGAGAATGGAAACTCCGAGCCAAACCAGGATTGATATCGATTTTTTCATTGCTCTTTTTACTTAGCGGAACTTCTCTCCTGAGCGGTGGGTGGAATTTTATCCGCATACAAGTCCGCGCGGACGAAGCCAAAACTGCGCTCTGAATACTCTCTGAAATTAGCAGCCAAGGGCGCCTCTGCCCGACGACTGACGGGGTTGGGCTGAAAGGCGGAAATCACCCAGACGCGCTCGTACCCGGCGACAATGTTATTTAGTAACTCGGCGCTGGGCCGCGACGGACGCAGCGTCAGTAACTCCAAATCCGTCTCCTCTGGAAATTCGTGGATTCCGGAACCAGTCATGTGAAATTGCCTTCGATACTCGTCGAAGGCAAGTCTCTCCTCACTATAGCTAAAGAGAACGGCGTCGTCCGCTCGTGCTTGGGTCGAGATGTAACGCGTCGCATCTCTCCAGTTATCGGTGTGTTCGGCGTCCGCACGGCCGCGATAATAAGAGTACGTTCCATTCAACGAGAGCCCAAGCAGAATCGTCAAAGCGGCGGCAAAAGTAACTTTCGAACGAACTCTGGTCAGGGTATCGGCAGCGAGCAGCAGTAGCGGAGGAAGAGAAAAGATCAGGAAACGAGGCTCAAACGCAGGCCAGCGGAGGGAAATAGCGAGAACCAACGCTACGGGCAGAAGCAGCCAGATCAACAGGAAGCAGTACTTCCAAACTCCCTCAGAGGAATGAGATTTCAGCTGACTGACGGCGGTGCCTACTCCGCCGAAGACCAGGGCCACATAGACCAGCATTAACAAAGGCCCACCGTCCCCGGTCATGTCGAGGGAAAACTTGTACAGGTCAAGCACCGTCGGCTTTAGCAGCCAGTGAAGCTGTGACCGGTCTGAAGCAAAAAGCAGGTAACCGGCCAAAGGAGAAATCAGTAAACAAATCATCGCAGCACTTAAGAAAAATCGTTTCCAACGAAGTTCGTGCCGCAACAGCAATATTGATATCCACTGCGCTAGCAGCATTAAGCCACCGAACACCTGGGCGTACACCATCAAAGTGCTGAACAGAATGTACCCTCCCCAATTCTTGCGCGAGGGCTGTTCCAGGCTCCGCAGCAAAAACAAAGAAGACAGTATAGCCAGCAGCACAAACAAGCTATAGGCACGAGCCTCCTGCGAGTATCTGATGTGAAAAGCATGAACAGACAGCAAGAGCGCAGCAAGTCTGCCCGCTCTTGGTCGAAAAAGGCGTGCCCCGAGTAGATAGATTGCCGGGATCGCGGCTACTCCGGCAAGCACTGAAAGACAGCGTATGACAAACTCGCTGCTACCCAACTGGATCCAGCCGCGCAGCAGCACGTAATACAGAGCCATATTGGCCTGGCGGTGAATGAGTGCAGCCACGAAGACGTGCCTATCCGCGCGCGCTAATACAACACTGGTTGCTTCATCGAGCCAGAAACTCTTTGTACCGAGCCGGAAAAGCCGCAGAGCGGTTGCCATCACAACCACTACACGTAACCAAAGTCTCAAACTCAGATGGCGTGGGCCTTTAGTTCGGTGCGTCTGGGAGGCATACTCGGTCACGTTGCGAGAGCATAAACGATTACAGTGAGTGAAGCAAAAACAGATTAGTAATCACGCAGCAAGCATTAGAATCAGACGATCTCAACCATGTTCGCAATGCAGCTTGAATTGGCAATCCACGCCGTGGTCATCGGCAATACAGCGATCGTTCCCGTCTGGCAACAGCGGCTAGCAAAGAGCTCGCTTTGGCTAATAGAGTCGGTCCTAGTCACCGCTGTGGTTGCGATGATTCTCTTGCGGCCCCCTTCCAAAGCCGCGTCGCTTTTCTTGGCAATCGAGCGCTGGTTCGCTAAGGTAGCACCTGAAAAACTCTATCCGTCGCGAGCACGGGACTGCTCGTGCTTTGCATCCGCGCAGCTCTCATCCCCGTCCTGGGCATTCCCAAACCAACCGTTCATGATGAGTTCAGCTATTTGCTGGCGGGCGATACTTTCGCACGCGGTCGCCTAACGAACCCCCCACACCCCATGTGGTTGCACTTCGAGAGCTTTCAGATTATCCAGCACCCGACTTACATGTCCATGTACCCGCCTGCTGAGGGTATTGTATTGGCCTCGGGAGAGCGCCTCGGCCATCCGTGGATTGGGCAGTGGCTGGTCACGGCCGCCATGTGTTCTGCCCTGTGCTGGATGCTCCAAGCGTGGCTGCCTCCCGGTTGGGCTCTACTCGGAGGATGTTGGCCGCGCTGCGGTTGGGCATTTTCAGTTACTGGATGAACAAGTATTGGTGCGCTTCTGCAGCCGCGCTGCGGGGAGCTCTTGTACTTGGGGCTTTGCCACGGCTGAAACGTCCTGCGCGCAGCCGGGACGCAGTGGTGATGGGTTTGGGGCTGGTGATTCTGGCCAACAGCCGTTCTTATGAAGGCCTGCTTCTTGCTGTGATCGTAGCTGTAGCTATGCTGCTCTGGCTGCTTGGAGCAAACCGGCCCCGGCGATCGATTGCCCTAACGAGCGTAATGCTTCCCCTTGCCCTCATGCTCGTACTCGGTGCATTGGCTACGGCTTACTACAACTATCGTGTGACTGGAAGCCCCTTCGAGATGCCTATGAAGTAAATCGCGCAGCGTATGCGCCCGCGTCATATTTCATATGGCAAGGCCCGCGCCCCGAGCCGCATTACCGTCACGCTGTAATGCGCGCCTTCTACGAGAAAGAATTTCAATTCTACTTTGCAGGGCGCACCGTGTCGGGCTTCCTTCGCCACGCAGGCTTTAAGATTCGATTGGGTTGGATTATTTTCTTGGGTCCGGCTTTGACCATCCCGCTATTGGCCTTGCCCGCTGCCATACGCGGCCGCAGGATGCGCTTGCCGGTAATTGGCCTCGGTGTGTTTCTGCTTGGGCTCGCGGTCGAAATCTGGACGTACCCGCACTATTTTGCACCCGCGACCGGCCCTCTGTACTTGATCGTGTTGCAGTGCATGCGTCATATGACGCTCTGGCAAAGGCGCAGAAAGCCGGTCGGCACCTCGCTCGTGCGAGCGATACCAGTGATCTTGCTGGCAATGATTGTCTTACGGGTGAGCGCTCTCTTGTCCCATACCCAGATTGACCAGCCATGGCTTGGCGGTAACCTTGCCCGGGCAAGCATCCTCAATACCCTCCAACATTCACCGGGGCAACATCTGGTCTTGGTCCGGTGCAGCACAACCCACAACTTCGACCGTGAATGGGTTTACAACGAGGCCGATATCGACGCGGCTAACGTGGTGTGGGCGCGGGAATGGATGAAAAGAGCAACCAGGAACTGCCGCAAAGATTTTAAAAATCGAAACGTGTGGCTGCTCGAGCCCGATGAGTCGCCACCAAAACTTTCTCCGTACCCGCTATTATATCGTCCGCGAAGAGTCGACGAAGTCTCAGCTGGACCTAGGAAGTGTCGATCCAGCGACTGCGAAATAACTGCTCGCAGAAGGATTCGTGTTCGCACGGGTTTTTAACTTCGAAGCGGCACCTAAGGTTCCTAGGTCCCGAATAGAAAACTCAACGCGTCCGGAAAGCGCTTCGCCCATTCAGCCTCGTTGTGAGATGCGCCCTCGTCGATTTTCACCAGCAAGCGGCGCTCATCTAGGCCTGCGTCGCGCAGGCTGCGTTCCAGTTTGCGAACATCTTCGACAACTTGCTTGTCTTTGTCCTCGCGACCAGCTTCCCGGGTGCCTATGGCCAGAAACACTTTCGCCGGCCACTTTCGAGAATGGTGTGCGTTCTTCAAGATCCTTCGATTGGAAATGAAGAGCGACGGGCTTTCCAGCAACAGATGACCAAAAACTCCGGGCCGTTCCATCACCGTGTAGAGCGAAATCAGCGCACCCAACGAAGATCCACCCACCCCGGTATTCTCAGGGCCATTTGCGACGCGGTATCGCTTGCCCACAAACGGCATCACCTCATCGATCAGGAAGGCCGGATAGCGCTTCCCTTTCGGCCGCAGGATTGGCGGAGGAAACGAGCGGTAGGGCACGTACTCCTTGATGCGCTCACTCTGGGCATTGTCGATGCCTACAACGATCAGCGGCGGGATTACCTCTTGCCGGATTAGTCGATCCGCAGTCTCGTCCACCTGCCATTCCACACCGGCAAAAGCCGTGGCGCGGTCAAACAGGTTTTGGCCATCGTTCAGGTAAAGCACGGGGTAGCGCCTCGATGCGTTCCCGGACGCGTCGTATCGTGGAGGGAGCCATACCCGAAGCATCCGCGTATTGCGAAACACCCGGCTACGAAATTCGAGCAACCGAAGATCGCCGGTGACGGATTCGTTCGGCGGCACTACCTGCGCTTGAGTGATTTCTTCCATCGTCTAATGTGGGCGCGGGCGTGCTCGCCGGAAACAACCCGCGGTCAACCCGTCGCTCAACTCCGGCGAAACGCACCTGCCACCAGAAACGATGACAGCGCCGTAATCAGAACAATCAAGGTAAGCGACGAAAGGCACAAAATGCACCACGTCGCCAGCACGAACTTCTCGATGTATGTGAGATACAAAGCAAAACCCAGTCCAGCCGTGGAAGCGATCAAAAGCATGAAGGGCGTTTCCGCTTTCGTCCGATAAAACGTTGCCAGAGCAAGAAGCAGGCCGTAGCCAAAGATGCCGATTAGCGCGTCAGGAATTCCAAGGACGGTCGAGTAAATGCTGCGATTGACGATGTCACAATTGAAACTGGCTCCGAAATCACAATAGTTCGTTTGCGAAGTGCCATAGTGGTGATCCAGCGAAACAGAAGACACCACCACCCCAGCCAAAGCTAGAAGAGCGATCAACTGAAACACCCGCCGCACGGCTGAGGTCATGGCAGGCTGCATCCCGTCTCCTCACCCAGAAATTGCAATTCGTGCTCGCCCTCGACCCGCGTGCCATCGGCGAAGATCCAGGTGGGAAATCGTTTGATGCCGTTCTGGGTGCAAACCGGTTCGATGCCCTGCGAGCCTTTGATTCCACACTCAACATAGGGAGCATACTGAAACGATGAGCCGAACATTTCTTTTTGGGCATCGCAATGCTGGCACCAAAAGGCTCCGTACATTTTGGCTTGCTTCGCCGTCAGGCACTTGGCGAAAGCGTCCAGACGGCTAGTACGCTTGTGCCAAATTAAATAATAAGCGGCCGCAAAAGCCACCACAATGACGATGGCAATAATTATGTAGCGCAACCGGGCCGGTTTCGGTTGATCTAGCACTTGCCTTTGCTGTTGCCGTTTTCTACGTTCTTGTGACATAGGGATAAATTCTTATACCACGACGCGCAGAGCCGATGTCAGGACATCCAGGGTCTGGCATTGCAGTGTGAGCACTTCGCCATCGACCATTACATCCACAGGAGCATCCAAATGGAAATCGATGCGCGTTGCCTCGCGTCGTTCGGCCAAGGGATGATTGATGTGCGTGCCGTCATAGAGCGTGGGCAAATTACGAATCAGTCCCAACCGCCCGATCGGCCCCCAACGCACATATTCGATGAGCCCATCGTTCACGTTCGCCTTGGGCGCAATCATCATGGTTCCGCCGGTGAACTTACTATTGCTGAAAGTCAGGAACAGGCAGGGACGGCGGTCGATCTCTCCTTTGCCATCGACTTGCAGAGGAAAAGGCCGGCGGCGGAAGCGAGCCAGCGAAATGAAAATAGAAGCTTGATACCCAAGTTCTCCCCATCCGCTGAAACTCCGAGCCCGTAAGGTCGCAACGTCCGCCGCAAACCCCATGGCCAACAGATTAATGTAGTGGAGAACTCCCTGGGTGTGACGCAATCGCAAGACGTCACATGGCTGAGATCGGTTCGCAAGCAACGCCTCGACCGCGTGTTCGACTCCACGATCGGTGAATTCGCGCAGGAATGAGTTGCCGGTTCCCAGAGGAAGAAACGC
>DASYOD010000153.1:0-78223 GCA_036008085.1 Terriglobales bacterium | reverse complement strand
GTTAGCTCCTTATGAAAAATTAAGATGGGAACGTGCACATTTTTGCCTACGCTTTCGCGCCCCGGGAGAAACAATCGCGAAAAGCCAATGTTTAACGGCCTTTTTGAAGGTTATCTGCGGATTGTTACTTTAGATTTTCGTATAGCCTGAAAGTGCCATTCACGTCATCCATCATGACTGCTACATTAGTCCTCGAGCAGACTTCGGGGGAGGGCTGCTTCGACGAACGTCCCAAACTCTAACGAGGCTGGGGCGTTTTGTTTTGCGCCTTGCCTGCTTCCTAAAGTGTCTTTCTTCGCATAACGTCCCCGTAAAAGTGGTACCTCTCGTTGTCCTTCGCTGACGACAATTTTCATACACTCGAGACGGCCAGCAGACGTACAATTGTGGCCGCTCGTTGAAGGCAGAGCGCTCGTTCGCGCCCCTGGTACTCACCGACAATCAAGTAAATTGGGAGGAAAACTAACGTGAAAAAAATATTGGCAGGTTCGTTACTCTGTTGGATGATTCTGACGACGGCCGCGACTACTCTAGCCGCCGACAACAGCAATCTCGTGCTCACCGATACAGGGGTTACCGTCAAACACCCTTCGAAAACCATCACTCCAGCAGCACCGCACGATCCCAGCCTGAAAACCATCGCTGGAACCCTCAGCGATTATCCCTACGGCGTGTTCTTTTGCTGTTATGGCTTTTACATTACAGGGCTGACGAACCTGCTGAACGTGGTTCCAGAATACTGGCAGGCCGTCCCATTTACGCCGTCGGCGGACATGACGGTAAAAGAGGTTGAAGCGTCCGTGCTATGGGATGAAGGCACCAACCAGGTAGTGTTGAGTCTCAACGAGGATTCCAGCGGTTTGCCGGGAAAGGCTATCCACTCCTGGACTGCGAAAAATCTGGCGACCATAGGCAGCTGCTGCCAACTTGCAACCGGGAAAAGCCAGACAGGAATAGCAGTGAAAGCAGGCACGCAGTACTGGCTGGTGGTGAGCACAAATTCGAAAGACAGCAACATTTTCGCGGCATGGGAGGTCAACAGTACCGACATGAGAACCCATCCTTTTGCTTCTTACTGCGACGATTCGAAGCAAGGAAATTGCAATGGAAACAGCGGAAAATGGGTCGCGGTCGAAGGCTTACTTCCAGGCTTTGCCGTGTTGGGACAGTGAAATGTTCAAAAGCTGCTTGTTGCCGAGACTTCTGGTGTGAGGCAAATCACATCGAGCTGCGCTCACAATCACAGCAAAGCCCGGCTGGTATCGCTAAACCTAGAGCAGCCATAAAAACGCCAAGGCAAATGCACGATAGATGCTGGGAGGTGCAAATGCTTTTGGTGGGATAACTCTGTGGTAGGCTGCGTGACTGACTGGCAACAGGAAACTCGCAGCCTTTCTTTTTTCGAGATCCCGTGACCACTCGGGCTTAAGTACCACCGCTGCTGCACTCGCCTGAACATTTGCGTCCCCACTGTAATCGCTACGCCTCCGCTCGGGTACAATACTGTCACTCCAAGTATAGCAGGCGGTGGAAAAGTATGCCCGAAGGTTGGAAACAGTGGGAAGGCCGAGTCATTAACGAGGAGTTTCCGTTACTTCGGTATTTGGGCGGCTCGGAACGCAGCGCGGTATTTTTGAGCAAGCGCGCTAATGGCGAGTCGCAGGAAGTGGCCATCAAACTCATCCTGGCCAATGCGGAGAATCCGGAGCTACAGCTTTCCTGGTGGGAACTTGCAGCGAAATTATCACATCCGCATCTGCTTCGCCTGTTTCGCGTGGGACGATGCCAAATGGATGGCTCGGATGTGCTTTATGTCGTGACCGAGTACGCCGAAGAAAGCCTGGCGCAGATTCTTCCCTATCGCTCTCTCACGCCTGCCGAGGCTCAAGACATGCTGCGCAGTGTTGTAGATGCTTTGACCTACATTCACGGCAAAGGCTTTGTTCACGGCCATATCAATCCCTCGAACATCATGGCGGTTGGTGATCAGATCAAGATTTCGAGTGACGGACTTTGCGGAACTGGCGAATCGATGCAGGTTCTCTGCAAGCCCGGGGCGTACATTGCGCCGGAGATTGCGGCCGGAGGAAACATGTCGCCGCCATCAGACGTCTGGTCGCTGGGTATGACAGTGGTGGAAGCTCTGACTCAGCATCCGCCTGCGCCGGAGCAAACCGGGCAAACAGATGTCGTATTGCCGGGGACTTTGCCCGAGCCATTTTTCGACATCGCCAGCCACTGCTTGAAACGGGAACCGCAACGCCGTTGGACGACCGCAGATATTACGCGCAGGTTGCAGCAACCCGCATCGTCGCCGGAACCGGAAGTGACTGCGATTCCGCAGCCGGGATTCACGAAGTGGGCATACGCGGTCGCAGCGCTTGCGGTCGTTTTAGTGCTGGGGCTGATTGGACAGAGGTTGGTGCATCACAACTCGGCAACGCCTCCCAGCGTTACGGAATCCTCCCCCGGACAGCCAACCGCTGTGCCGTCCGCACAGAATGGTCAAGGCGATGAGCAAGCCGCACGGTCAAATGCTCCAACTTCGGGAGGACACACTCGCGGGTCAAAAAATGCCGGAGCGAAAAATGCGAATTCTACCGGGCCTCAGGGCGCGGTGGCTCAGCAGGTTATGCCGGAGGTATCCCGGAGTGCGTTGCACACTGTGCATGGCAAGCTGAAGGTACGAGTCAAAGTCTCCGTCGACTCATCGGGCAAGGTCTTGACGGCGAATTTCGATTCGCGCGGACCGAGCCAATATTTCGCAGAACGGTCGCTGCAGGCCGCAAGGCAGTGGACCTTTCAACCTCCCCAAGTCGATGGCAGAAGTATTCCCAGCGAATGGATTCTGAAATTCCAGTTTGAGAGAGGTTCAGTTAACGTCTCTCCCGCGCAAACATTTCCATAGCATCCGAATCAAGCCTCCTCAACAGGCTACGCCGCAATCGAGACGCTCAACTTTCGTGCGATTGCACAGTACAGATCAACTGCCTCGCTCAATTGTTTTTTCTCGATGTATTCGCCTTCAGTGTGGGCCACGTGGATCGATCCCGGACCAATCAGCAGCGGCTGTCCCCAGTTGGTGAGTGCAGGAATATCAGTGGTGAAGGCGGCGACCATGGTGGGCAGCCCGTCCAGAGTGTGCAAGCGAAGGAACGGAATCTCCAGAACGAATTCGACCTTCGCTAAACCCGCAACGGCGTGCTCGATTTGTGGGCGCAATTCATCCGTTGGTCCGATCAAGCGATAAAGTAATTGCGCACGAGCCTTGTCGGGAATCACATTAGGAGCGCGACCCCCTTCGATCACTCCGATATTCAAAGTGCATGGACCGATGCCATCGGCGGCGGGCAGTTTTATGGCTCGAAGGCGGTTCAAGGCTTCCAGTAGTTTGTCGATTGCGGATTCGCCCAGTTCCGGATAGGCGGAGTGGGCCATGCGTCCTTCGGCGATCACGTTTACCCGCAACGTGCCCTTCGACGCTGTCGCCATTCGGTTTTCCGTAGGTTCGCCGTTAACCAAAAACTTGCAGCCCGGGGATTGCCGATTTGCAACCTGTGCGCCAAGGCTGTTTCGTTCTTCGCCCACGAGGAAAAGAAGTCCGATGTGAATGTTCTCTGCACGCAGCCGCTCTGACGCAGCCACTTGGGCGGCGATGATTCCTTTGGCATCGCATGAACCGCGACCGTATATCCGATCAGTATCTTCAGACGACGGAATGAAAGGCGGCACCGTGTCCATGTGGGTCGAGAAAACAATAGATGGCTTAGGTTGTTGCGGCGAAGTTGCAAATACGTTACAGCGGTCGCCTTCGACGGGAAGCTTGTTGGCGTTGTATCCGAGGCCGGTGAGTTCGTTGTGAACAACATCGCCCACCAGTGCTTCGTTGCCGGTGATGGATTCAATGTCTACGAGCTGACGGGTAAGACTGACGACATCCATGAAAAAGAGGATAAACCACGTGCAGGTACCGGCAAAGAGCCCTGTAGCGACGTTGCTTGCAACGTTTTTCGCCACGAGCACATTGCTCTTGGGCTGCTATGCTTAAGACTTGTCGATGAATACGCAATCCAGCTCGATTCGATCTTTATTCCTGGAGGGTGCGGCCGGAAAGTTAGAAGCTCTGGTCAATGCAGGCGGTGCGAACGCCACTCACGCCGCGTTGGTTTGCCATCCTCATCCTCTTTATGGTGGGACATTGCACAACAAAGTGGTTTTTCACGCCATGAAGGCGCTGAATAGTTTTGGCTTTCCGGTCTTAAGGTTTAACTTTCGTGGCGCGGGATTGAGCCAGGGCGGGCACGACCAGGGCAACGGTGAATCGGAGGATGTGCGGATGGCGCTGGACTGGCTGGAGCGCGAATTTCATCTGCCTATCATCTTTGCTGGATTCTCGTTTGGGGCTGCGGTGGGATTGCGCGTGGCGTGTCCTGATACGCGGGTGGAGGCGGTAATCGGGCTTGGCTTGCCTGTCGATGCGATTGGCGATCGAGTTTACGACTTCGAGTGTCTACAAGATTGCCCCAAACCGAAGCTGTTTGTCAGCGGCGACCGCGATCAGTTTGGCCGGCGCGCGAAATTGGAAAAAGTCGTCGCGGTGCTCCCTGAGCCAAAGAAATTGGTGATCGTCGAGGGCGCAGACCATTTCTTCGAAGGTCGCTTACGGGAAATGCGCGAAGCAGTTGAAGCCTGGATAAAAGAGAACATTCCTCAATGATCGTGCGGGGACAGCAGCCCTCGGTTATCCCCATGTGAGTGCCAGCCAGGTGACGATCCCTCTTATAATCCTTCCATGTCTTCGGCGGCAGGCCATCGCGAACGGATCGCTATTGAGATGCGAGTTCAGGCGCGGCATATTTTCGAACGCGCGCTAACTGAATCTGGCATTGATCGAGCCTTCGAGCGGCATGTTTCCTGCGAACGCGGAGTCGTACGTATCTGCGAAGACCTTTACGATCTGCACTCGTTTAACCGCGTGCTGGTGGTTTCCATCGGTAAAGCCGCGCACACCATGGTGAGCGCGCTGGAAACTCAGGCTGGAAATACTTTCGAGGGCATCGTTGCCAGCTCGGTGCAGCCAGGCTCGCAAGCGCGCGGGTTCCGATATTTTCATGGTGGACATCCCACACCCAATGAAGAATCCATTCGCGCGGCCGAAGCGATATTGAAGTCAGCTGGCGCCCAGAATACATCGTCGCTGGTAATTTTCATGCTAAGCGGTGGAGGCTCTTCGATTGCCGAGAAGCCGATTGACGACGATATTTCTCTAGAGGAGTTGGTCACAACCTACAAGGAGCTGGTGCACTCCGGCGCTCCCATTGCGGAGATCAATACCATACGAAAGCACCTGTCAGCGATCAAAGGAGGTCGACTGGCGCAAGCTGCCCTGGGCGCACAGCAAGTTTCGATTCTGGTTTCGGACGTGCCTGACAACACGCCCGATGCTCTCGCGTCGGGCCCGACCATGCCGGATTCCACCACTGTGCAGGATTGCTACGCGATTGCTACGAAGCACAGACTCGTAGAGCAGTTCCCATCGACGGTTCGTGAACTGTTCCAGCACCACGCGCTCAGGGAAACTCCAAAATCGGACGATCCGGCTTTTCATCGCAGCCGCTGGTGGACTGTACTCTCGAATTCAAGTCTGCTCGAGGCCGCCAAAAGCGAAGCCGAGCGCCACGGCTTTGCCGTCGAGGTAGACAACAGTTGCGATGACTGGGATTACACGCTGGCGGCTGATTATCTGGTGGGGCGCTTGCGGGAGTTGCGGAAGAAATCGGAGCGTGTTTGTCTTCTTTCCGGAGGAGAGATCACGGTGAGAGTTACGAATGGGGGTGTAGGCGGACGAAACCAGCAATTTGCTCTGGCGTGCGCTGAGAAAATCGCTGGAGAAAACATCACCGTGCTCAGCGCCGGCACGGACGGAATCGACGGTAACAGCCCCGCAGCCGGCGCAGTCGCGGACGGGACGACCATCGAACGCGCACGCTCTCGCGGATTGGATCCGGCGGCGAGCATTCTGGCCTTCAATGCGTATTCATTTTTTGACGCTCTCGGGGACACCGTCATGACTGGCCCGACCGGCAACAACCTGCGCGACCTGCGAATCCTGCTGAGTTACTAGATACAAGTGTGAGGCGGACACTTTTGTCCGCGTTTTTTGTTGTCGCAGGATCATCCCGCTTACCTGTCCTCTAGTGAACGCCCGCTGTTCACTGTGTCCCCTGAAGAAATGTTCCAATTATTTAGTGCAGCAAACCGTAAACGACGAGGGCCTTCTTGGTGCCAATGAACACCTTGCCATTGACCACGGTAGGTGGTGCAAATTTCGTGTTTGATCCCAGCGCGTCCCGCCCTCCGGACGCTTGCGTGCTGTTGTAGAGCTCGTTCGCGACGTTGGTGGCGTCGTAGGCGTGCAGTATGGATTTGATCGGCTGCACCGCCCACAAAATCCCATCGGCTGTACCGTTCGACGAAACTGAGGGCGTCGCTCCAGGGAAGCCGTAGGTTGTCGGAGACTTCGAGGTCGGCCCTGACAATTGCCCATCGGCGATGGCGAAGGCCTTCACGTTGTCATTTACGCCGGAGAAATAAACGTTTCCGTTCCAATACGCAGCGGTGCCGTAGTCGCAGTCGATATTGGTGTTGTTGCACGTTGCGGCGTTACTTACGTGGACACCGACGGCTCCCGGGATTTCCTGCAATGTCTGATCTTTGGAGCTGTTGTACTTACCCATGTTGTCGCGGTTCACTACGTAGACGGTTCCGTTCTTGTCTCCTCCCACCAACACATGGGGATAATTACCGGCTTGATCCGGTAATAAAATTCCGGCGTTGCTGCCGAGATCGCTGTCGTGGGTATTAAAAGCCATGGCTGCCGGTGTGAAGAAGTCAGACACAGTCAACGTGCCCGCGCCCGGCTCTAGCTTTAGGTAGCTGTTGCCATAATCATTCACAGTATTATCCCAACTGCCGTTTCCGGTCGTCGTGAAAAGGAAGTTATTTTCATCCGCTTCTATAGTTCCGTTCCAGATTCCTGCTTGCTCACCATCGCCGCCATGACTTGAGGTTTTGTTGGGACTTGCGTTGAATACGTAAAGCTGCTTCATGGTCGTGGCGTTATATCCAAAGATCCAGCCATGAAAAATGGGAGCATCATTGACGGAGGAAAAAGGCACATAGACGACTTCATTCGCCAGGAGAAGCGCCCCTCGATCGTTTTCGGAAGCTTGGTTGAAGGTCACGATGCCTTTAACGTTGTCCCGGCCTGTGCCGTGAACGCTTCCGGTTATCGACACCGGGCTTCCGGCCATGTCTTTTCCCGTGGTCAGGTCGAACTTATGAAGAACGTGGAAGTATTTCCCGGCCTTACTGGGGTCGGTTCGTCCCTCCACATAAATGGCGCCGTGCGTCCCTTGACTGAGGTCAATCACCGGTGTTGCGGTAATACCGATTACAGAGGTCAGGTACACCGAGCTGCAGTTGGAGCCGGGCACCGGTTGGCTCGCGCTACAAGGCACCGGAGTACCAATGTTGGTGTGCCAAAGAGGCGTGGAAACCTTATAGTCAGCGTCGAATGCATACACACTGTTGTTCTCGGTTACGACGAACACGACGTTGTAAACTCCCCCGGCAATTTGCAGGTTGGGAGCGAATAATGGTTGTCCGTAAACCAGCGAGTCGACAGGAAACGAGTGAAGCTTTCCGAAGGTGCGTACATTGACGTTGGACGGGTTCAACGTTGTCTCGTTGGTATTGGCTCCGCTTCGCAGGTTGTTGTACTGATAAGTCAACACAGACGTGGTCTGGTTTGCAGAAGCCGCCCCCCGGGGTGAAAACGCCTGGTAGAAGGCCAGAGCAGACAACATCGCAAGAAAGCTGAAGGCAGTGTGCTTTCGCATGGCAATAACCCCTCACTTCGTCAATCAGTTTTAAGCTGAAGAATTGGCGAGAGACGCACCATATTTCTTGCCAGATACCAGAAGTTTGCGGTGGGTTCCCCTACTGAATGCACGAAGCGGCTTTGGATCTCAGCCACTTTTTTCTTGTGGCTTAAGTCCTTTCGCCGCGAATCAGATGATGCACAGCTCGTCCGGGTTGCCTCGGGCTCGAAAAGCCATACACAAATGCAAGACCTACTCTGTTGAATTGAGAGACTGCGCGGCGGGCTGCCGGCTCTCGGTGGTTTCCGTGGACGATCAGGTTATGTGCAGGTTCAGCGACGGTAGCGGCAGACCTTCGACGTCTGCTGTCCAGATATCACCTTTATCGGTAGCGTGCCCAGCGGTCAGGGTTCCGGAGCTGATGATTTCACCGGAACTTAATGGTTCATGGGGAAAGCGGCGGACGATGGCTGCACCGAGTTCGGCCAAGCACAAAGCTGGGCTGCGCAGACTGTTTCTGCCAGATCCTTCTTCGACGAATTCTCCGTTCTTCGACATGCGGACCTTGAATCGAGCCAATTGATCTACGAAAGTGGAAATCATGTCGGACTGCACGAGCTTTCGCTCTCCGATCACGAGTGCGGCGTGAAGTCCGAACGATGCGACGAAATCACTGGGCTGAAACTTCCACTCTGGAAAAGGGCAGTCGATGATTTCGAAACCCAGGGCTAGCCATTCTGTGGATTCGAGCACGGCGATGGCGTCGAGGCTTTGCGAGTTGATCGCGTGCTTCAATCCAAAGACAATTTCGGGCTCAATTTTCAGCGAGCGCCTGCGCGGGAGCGCCAGAGTGGCGGAGTTGTTCTCGCTGTAATGAACGGTATCTTCGTACATGTGGGCCCAGACCAGGGTTTCGAGTTTCAGTACACGCCACATCGCCTTATTGGCATAACCGACTTTGCGGCCTACCGCTGGGCGTCCGGCAACTTCGCGAGAACGCTTGAGTGCTGCTTCTACCTCGTAGGCCATACTCAGATCGAATTCGGGACCAGCGGAGGGAGGAATGGACACCATCTGTCCCGTTTCGTAGGCGGACAGCAGTTCCCTGGCTATTGCTTCGGCGTCCGGATGCGACACTAGTGAATTCGCCATCGTGATATTAACTGGGCTCCCTCCGTTACCAGGTAAGAACACCAGTGTGGGATTCGAACGGCAACCATCAGGATATCAACATCTGCAGGACGCCGCTGTTAAGGGGATGAACTGTTCTGGCTGTCAACTCAGAATCCCTGTTTTTGGACATAATTCCTGGCAAGCTCCCAGTCTGCCCGGGCAGCCAATGTCGATCTAGAGCAAAACGATAGTAACGTTTTAATGTCAATGAAATTGCACTAATCTGTGTCCGACGAACGAGTCTGTTTCTTTCTACGGTTACGAATGGGGGAACGATGACAATGTCATCCGCAGCATTTTCGCCGGACCGCACATACCAACGTTTTAAGAACACCTGGTTCTTTCATATTTCGCTCTTATGCCTGCTTGTTGCGGGATTGCACGGCGCTCCTGCGCAGGGGCAAAATGCGGTGGTGCTCGTGGGATCAGGATCGAGCGTCCCGGCACCTCTTTATACCCGTTGGACCCAGGAATATGGCAAACACAACTCACATATCCAGATGCGCTATCTCCCCGTCGGCACGAGCGAGGGGATCAAGCAGATATCTCACGGCGTGGGCGACTTTGGCGCCGGAGAAGCGCAGCTTACGGAAAGTGAACGGAAAGACGGCTTGATCGAAATGCCGGTCGTGCTCATCGGAATCGTTCCCATCTATAACCTGCCCGATGTGCATCAAGATCTTCGGCTTTCTGGGGAAGTTTTAGCCGAGATTTTCCTGGGAGAGATCAAGAACTGGAATGCAGTCCCGATTGCCAAGCTCAATCCGGAGATCACACTGCCGAATCTTCCGATCCAAGTGATCAACCGTCCTGCGGGCAAAGGGTCAAATTATGTGTTTACCGATTTTCTCTCCAAAACCAGTTCCAAGTTTCGCAGCCAAGTGGGGGTTAGTCCTTCTCCGAAGTGGCCGACCGGTGTATCCGCGGAGCGCAGCGCTGACATGGCGGAGAAGGTTAAAAACGCCTCTGGCTCGATTGGATACGTTGAATATCAATACGCGGTAAAGGCTGGCATTTCCCAGGTTGCTGTGCTGAATGCGGCCGGCAAGTATGTTCATGCGTCGGACGCGAGCATTGCCGAAGCGTGCAAGGCAGTTGAAGCGCCGCGCTGGAATAACTTCTCCGCCTCATTAACTAACGCATCTGGAGCAGAGTCTTTTCCGATTACGAGCTTTACCTGGATTTACCTGCGCAGCAAATCTACAGACTCGTCTCGGACAGCGGCATTGAGCGATCTATTGGATTGGGTATACACGGATGGCCAACAGTTTGCGGTTCAGGAAGGCTATTCTGAGCTGCCCTCGCCGTTGCTTGCCGCGGTAAGGAAGAAAATTAGAGATCTGGAGTGATAGTGATCTCTTCGTGATAGACCCTCTGCCGAACCTGATAATATTTCGCTGAGTTTATCTCTGAGTTCACATCAAAAGAGAAACTATGCGAAATTTGTTCGTCATGTTTATCGCAGGAGTGACGGCTCTGGCTTCGGCTCAGATTCCGTCAGCCCCGACGCAATTCCCCGAAACAAAACAATCCAATACCGCCTCGTCCGACTCCGCGCTGAAAGAGATGTTCGAAGCGAAAGTTAAGGCCGAGTGGGAAGCAATCAAGAACAAGGACAGGAAAGCATACGCAGATTTGCTGGCGGACGAGTACCAGGGCGTCGAAGTTGATGGTAAAGGGGAACGTACAAAAATCCAGGCTCTCAACGAACTGGCGGAAGGAAATATTTCAAACTACACCTTGTGGGGCTTCAAACTGATTCCGCTGAGTGCTGACGTGGCGTTTGTCATTTATGAAGTTACTGAGCAGTTCCCGCCCAAGTCAGTCGTCCGTTATTCGAGGGTTTATATCGGTGAATTGTGGGTAAAGCGTGCCGGGCAATGGAAGGAACTGCACTACCAGGAAACGCACGTCAAGTGAGCTGACGGTTCGAAGCCAACCTTTGCAATAATCTTGCATCCCATGGTGCGAGGACACTTCCATGAAACAGGTGTGCTTTGCAGTCGCGCTTTTGTTTGCAGCAAGTTTGGTACTGGCGAAGGATTCCAACCAGGTAACGATACAGGGCTGCGTAGCAAAATCCAGCGGCGATTATGTATTGCTGAAGCAAAATCCAGCGATGACTTACGAACTTCAGGGCAACAAGAAAAACAGGCTATCGCAGTACTTGGGGCAACGAGTGGAAGTAACGGGCACAACGTCGCCTTCCATGGCCACAAGTTCGGACGCCATTACAAAGATGGGCGCCCCGTCTTCGGTGACTTTAACGATTTCCTCGATCAGGACTATCTCGAAGGAATGCACTACGAACTCTGGTCAGTAACCATTGACCCTAGTCACAGTCCGGAGGCATAGCCGAGATCTCTGATTCGGAATCGCAAGGACGCTTCTTTTTCGCTGGCTGGAGCAACGCTGGCTTGCTATAGCGCAATACCCATAAGCCTTCGTGGTTGGTGAGATAGATCAAGCCATGCCCGCCGTCGGGAAGCACGCTGGTGACACCTTCGAATTCCTGCAGTGTTTTTGGATTATGCGGGTCGCTCAAATCCAGCACTCGCACCGTCTCAGAAGGATGGTTGCTGCTGGTTAGCGTGCTCGGTTTCTTCTCTGGCGCTACCGCAATGGCAACGTCGGGGCTGACCATTTCCAGATTGCCGGCGGTCGCCTGACTTGACTCAGCGGTTCGCTTCAGCAGGTTCGGCTTATCGGGCTTGCTCACATCCACAACCATAAATCCCTGTTTGGAAGCCTGCTGGACGTATAGATAAGTCTTCCCTTCCTCTTTTTGCAGCAACATTTGATTTCCGGTTGCCTGAGGCAAAGGCAGATGTGCGATTACTGTGGCAGGTACATCTGTGGGCTTCGTAGGAGCTGCGCTGGCCGACACCAGTACCGCGCAAGAAACAAAAACTGCTAGAACCGCCATTCGGTTGAGTACAGGTTTTCTAATGCATCGCATAATTCTCACCAGCTTCAGTCTAAGCCCCGGGCGTCGAATATGCCACGATTGTATGAATTGGGGGAGGGCATTTCATACAAGCCGTAGTTGACTCGATTCTGTTCTTTTACGATCTATTGTCATTCCGAGCGAGGTGAGGAATCTTGGTTTCCATCGGCACCGGCAAAAACCTAGATCCCTCAATGACAACTTGAACCGCTCACTGTTGCGCATAGACGCCGATACAGCCGTTACTGCTCTGTGAAGTGCATATTCCACCGGCCTGCAGTGGTACAAATGCGTGGTTATTGCTGGAATCAACTGCGATGCTATGCGAGTTCGAATTGGTCGTAACGTTTTCCAGCCAAAGGTTGGTCTTTGCGTCGATCACGCCCATGACAGGGCCGTTAGGCATGTCTCTAGCGGCCAGGTAGTACCGATTGTCGCCGGAATTGTACCAGACTTCGTCGACGCCGCCGACATTCGTGATGGTTGCGAGAATTGTCCCAGCTGTGCCATCAATGACGTATTCGTTCGGAGGAAATGCCTCGCCGTCGTGATCGGCGCAGCCCACCAGGAAGTTGTTACCCGGGCCCTGAACAATACTGGTAGGCATGCAATTCGGCATGACAAAACTGTTGACCACTACCGGACCATTCGGGTTTCCGAGGCGGGGATCGATTTCGTCAATGCTTCCTATGTTGGTGATGCCGATGGAATTTTCATTCGCCTGCAGCAGGTGGCCGGTGTTGGTGTTCCAGACCATTCCGCCCAGACCGGCTGGCGCAATGGCGCCTGCACACCCGCTGGCTGGATTAGTTTGGCTGCAAAACGCTCCTGTACTTGTACTGATGATCGGGCCGTGATGGCAGGGAATTGTGTAAGTCGTACCGGTGGGCGTGATTCCGCTCAAACCGGGAAGGCCGATCGCAGGAATGTTATTGGCAATCCCACCAGAGACGCCGCTGAAAACGTGGGGATTGGAGGGATCGGGGCATGGGAACGGGACGCCGCCGCTCACGGACGCTGCAGGTGCAATGACATCTACGGGAACATTCGGATTAAGCCCGAAGTTGGGACCAGCGCCACCGGAGGCGGCACCGCCCGCGCCGTCGTAATAGATTTGTCCGATAATGCAGCTGGGAGGATTGAACGATGTGCCCGCGACTCCAGGATCTAATATGGGTGAAGGTTGTGGAATCGCAGTGCCGGATCCTTGAAACGGATACCCCGCGCCAGTGCCATAATTTGCGAGGGTGAACGTGGGAGCGGTTGCATAAGGTCCATAAGCTAGTGTGGGGACAATCGGCAAACAGTGACTCGTTCTGGCGACGACGCCTGACATATCGATAAAGGTAACAAATGGGAATCCCGGGTCGCCGTTAATGACGGCAAGAACCTGGTGAACGGGATCGTACGCCATTTCGTCAGCGCGGTCGTCTCCGCAAGTGGCGGCCGAGCCAGCCTCGCCGTTCCAGGAAGAGATGCACGGGCCGATGCCAAGAGGCCCGTCGTAGTCCGCCGCAGTGCCCGTTGGCACCGTTGCAATCACCTTTGGTGGTGTCGCGGTCAAATCGAAGACCGCCACGCTGGCATTGCCGACGGCCGTGAATAGCGTGTTGCCGTCGGGTGTTACTTCCTCGCCGTCGGGGCCGGACATGGGATTTACGCCATTAGCACGGGAAGCGCAGCACTGGGCACCGGGGAATCCGCCGAAATTGCCGTTCGCGCCAAAACCCGAAAAGAGGTGAAAGGGAGCAGTCCGGCATCCGAAGCGGGTAAAGTTTCCGACGACGTCGACTTGAGGAGGAATGCTGGGATCGCATGGACTGGCGGCGTTGCCTGCATTAGTAACAGCATTGCTGCCCTGAATCGCATTGATGGCGATATTTTGATTGGTGTCCACGACGACTACGGCCAGTCCAATGCGATCCGAGACATAGTCGCGGTGGGTGGCGGTGTTGATCCAGCTTATGTCGAAGGAGTTGAACGGACCACCCGGCTCGCCGGTGGGATTGTGCTCGGGCACGGTAATGTTGACGATGTCGGCGTAACCGTCGGCGGTGGTAGTACCGCATACGGGGCAGTTCTTCACATTCCCGCAGCCGCTGGCGAGCACAAATAACACGCTGAGAAGAACAGTAAGCAGAATTCGCGATCTCATCGAATCTCCTCCCACAATTTTCCCTTCACTACCCAGGCTACAAACCGCGCTGCTACGCATATTCACGATCTCCAAAACAACGTCAGAAGCGGAACTGCAACTCCTGGGTCACGGCGTAGAAATTCTGCGGCACCTGGCCGGTGACGCTGGGTTGCTTCAGTTGATCGATGTTGACGTTGACCTGGTATTTGACCCAGTAGTTCAAATACCAGTTCACACCGAAAGTGATTTCGTCGGTGTGATAGTTATAAGCGGGAACAAATCCCGGAGTGTAAATGTTCAGGAAGCTCTGAGCGGGTGCGTTTGCCTGAATGCCTGAATACCGGGCGGCAAGTTCCCAAGCGCCCCAGCCTCGTCCTGTGCCTCCCGGAGTGTCCGGACCAAACAGCGGATGCTTGACTCGCGGGGTGCCGTTCTCGGGCCGCTTTTCACCCGTGAGCAAATAGGTCGTGCCAATGTTCCACGCCTTTGCCCCCACTCCGGGCAAAGTCAGGAAGCCCAGGCCGCCGACCTGCTCGGAGCCCACTGCGTAACGTTGCTGCTGCAACTGCACGTATTCTCCGCGCAACGCCATCCCCGACTTGATGTAAGTGAATTCGCCCTCGTACCGTTCTGTCGGCCCGTTAATTCTCAGTTGCGGGAAAAAAGCGTACGTGGCGTCGGGGAGGGTACCAGCAAAGCTAAGATCTCCGGAAAGCCCGCGGCTTCGGCCATGGGTAATAGATCCGCCAAAGGCCAGTTGCTTGAGCCAGTCACTCTTGGTCTTGCGCCACGGATAAAAGCGCAGCCTGCCTACAAATTCCGGCTCGTTGGTTGCGTTAGCAGTGACGCCGTTTCGGCCGTTGAACGCGCCGGCCCACCATTGCATAACGCCGCCATCGATGTCTCCGTGAAGAGTCATGCCGGGGCAGCGATACGCAGTTCCCACGCACGGATATAACAGCGACTGCAGGCCGCGTTCGACGAAGTCGAGGTTGGTTGCCCCAATGCCCGTTTCCTGCGCGAACGGCTCTTTAAATTGCCCCGCCTGGAATTGGAACTCGGGTCTGATACGTACGTTGAGGTAAACGTCGCGAACGATCGCGCCGGTTGTGGAGTTTGCGTCTGTCAGGATCGCATAGTCAAAGTGCGAGCCGTAGTTACCTTGAAAGCCGAAGCGAGCACGCCGCACAATGAATGTATCTGCCGGGGCACCGTCGCCCTTGTAAGCCCGATAGTCGATATCGACGTACCCGTACGGCATCAGTTGAAACTGGCCGTCGGCACTGCGAATGAAGAAGTGCTCCCCATTCCACCCGGCCGCAAGCGGAGTGTCCTTCTTTGGCGCAGCCGCCGGTTGCGCTTGATTGATGATTGGCACTTCGGCTACCGGCTGAACCAGGACTGTGTTCACGAGATGAACGCCATCGCTGGATGGTGCGCCGCTCCCAGCCGCGTTCGTCTCGGCTACCGGTTTCACGGTCGCCGATTGGCCATCGGAAGGCTGGGCCTTGCCTTCAGCTAACTTTTGCACCATCGCCTTTAATTCTTCGATAGTCTTGCGCTGCGCCGCTACCTCGCCGCGCAACTGGTTGACCTCTTCCTTGGTGGCCCCCGCGGAGGTCGATCCGTCCGGTTTGCTCGCAGGCTCCGTAGCTTGTGCGTGGGCAAGCGGACCTGGCGCCATGAGAACGATGAGAAGCACGAAAAACGCGGTAAGCGAGCGCATGTGTTCCCTTTCCGGCCACACGTTGGCCGACAACCTGCCTGGCCCGGGACGAGCGCGCACAAGCCTCAAACGCCGGCTGGTTCGGGATGACAAAGCACAAAACCGGCTATTTGAAAAATCGATAACTTGTATGAAAAGCGGACCAGTTCCGCAGCGCGACTATGTAACATGTTCCTGAGTTCATAGTCAAGTAATCTTTTGTCCGGCGAAGGTGGAAATCAGAAACCGTTAGCTCAATTGCAAACATGATGCTCCAATGTGACGCGAACTTTTGCTTCTCGCCCGATTCCCACCGCAAGAATTAATCGTCGGCTCGTTGATCAGACGGGGGTCGCCGAATACTAAAGAACTGTCAAAGAGAGCACCGTGATCGTCATCACACATAAGGGTTTTTCGATGGCCTCGACTGTGAAGTTGATTGACTCTGAATCCATGGACTGCAATGATATTTGTGCCGTTCGCGCACTCACAAGGTAAGTTTCACCCAACGTGGCTATATCGATATTTATCAGTTGGGTTCCCTGGGGGCAGCGTGGCTCTTAACAAAACAAAGAATTGGCAGCTTGAGTCCGATTTCAAGACGATGGGTAGAAGCCATGCACGTGCGGCTATAACCGATGCGCTCGGCCAGATCCGGAGATCAACCGATGCGTTGTTTGAATTCGTTTTCGGGGACGGCTGCATCCCAGAAACTGGCTTCGGCATCCATCCGATGGCTAAATGGCACTCTTAGTGAATGACTCTTACCAGAGTGCCAGCGAACACGCGAAGGATCAGCATCCATGCCGACACACACAGAAGACTCTACTTCGCAATACATGAATTTCGCGCCCGCCGATTTGAATCCACAGCGGGACCTGCCTGAAGGATTTTTAGAGTTCCTGTTGCCCTTGCACCGGCAATTCACGCCCTGGCAACAGAAATTGGCCGCGAAGCGCAAAGAGGTTTTGTCGCGATCGCACCAGGGGCATCCGCCCGGTTATTTGCCAGCGTCTGAAGCCACGACTTCCGACTGGCGGATCGAAGTGCCTGACTGGTGCGCTGACCAGCGCAACCAGATGACCGGCCCTGCGGATGATGCCGAGCTAACCGTAAAACTGCTGAATTCCGGATCTCCCGCGGTGATGTTGGACGTCGAAGATTCCACCGCAAACACGTGGGAGGAAATTATGTTGGCGATTAAGAACACCATCGCCGCATACAAGTACGAACTCAGTTACGACGACAAGAAGCGCAAAAAGAAAGTAACCGTTCAACGCTCGAAAACTGTGACGTGGGTGCGGCCACGTGGACTGCATCTCAGCCAGGGCGGCGTCATCAAGAATGAACTTATGTCAGCTTCCCTGTTCGATCTGGCTCTGATCTGGTATCAGGTCGATCCCGCGGCGCTCCTGCACAATTTCTCAGTTTATATTCCCAAGAGCGAGTCCGCCGAGGAAGCGTTCTGGTGGCGCGATCTGTTCCAGGCTCTTGCCAAACATAAGGGACTGCCGCCGGACTATATAAAATGCATGGCGTTGGTGGAGGCGCATCCACTGGCCTATCAGATGGAGGAATTTTTATTCAATCTCCGCCAGCATTGCCTTGGATTGAATCTCGGCCGCTGGGATTACATGGCTTCGCTGATCGATTTTATGTTGGAGGATCCCAATTGGATTCTGCCGGACCGCAACACCATTCCGCACGACGTAGCATTTTTCCAGAATTTCCGCACGCTGATGCCCGAGATTTGCCACAAGCATGGAGCTCATGCCATTGGCGGAATGACCGCACTCTTCCCGAGCCGAACTGATGCTGAATTGAACGAGCGTGCGATGAAAGTACTCAAGGAAGACAAAAAAAACGAAGCGAACTGCTTGATGGACGGAGCCTGGACCGGCCATCCTGATCAGAACGAAATCGCGGTGGCGCAATTCCCCTTCCCTAACCAGATTGGGAAACGACCCAATCTGCTAAACACCCACCCTGATCTGCGGCCGCTGCCAAAGGGCGTCGGCAAGATCACCCTTGCGGGAACGCGAGCGGCCGTGCGCACTGTGATTCGCTATCGCAACGGCGTGCTCAATGGCAAGGGCGCCAGCCTGCTCGATGGCTTCATGGAGGATCTCGCTACCGATCGCATTTATCGTTTGATGATTGCGCAGCGCGTACGGCACAAAATCAGAGTTCCGGGCGATGATGGCAAGCCAGTCGAGCATAGCCGGGAATTGGTGACGCGTATTTTTGACGAAGAGCTGGCTAAAATTCAAAAGGACCTGCCGAAGGAAATCGACGCGAAGGCGGCCATGACACTCCCTGAAGCGCGCCGCATTGCGGAAGAAATGATCGTACAGGGACACCACTCGCCGATCTAGGTGAACAACCTGCGATAGGTCGGGTGAATCGAAGCACTGCGCTACCGCGCTAAATAGGAACCGCTTATCAAGCCGATCAGCAGAATTATCTTGACGCCGTTTGCGCGAATGGTGCCCACTGTCAAAGCTGGGTCGCATGTGGTAATTGGTAAATAGAAACGAGGGTTAATGAGCACCGTCGAACAGCAGTCTCCCGCAATTAACGCATTCGCTCCCCTAAAGCCTCCACGACGTTTTCTCTTCGGGCCCGGACCAACTATGGTCGACCCGCGAGTCTATACGGCGCTGGCGAAGCCAATTGTCGGGCACCTCGATCCTTACTTCATTCAAGTGATGGGAGACGTTCAACAATTGGTGAAGATGGCTTACGGTACGAGCGATGGAGCCACGCTAGTAATTTCCGGCACCGGCAGCGCAGGAATGGAAGCCGCGGTCGCGAACTTCGTTGATCCCGGAACCAAAATCGCGATCTTCGCCAATGGATATTTTTCCGACAGGCTTACGGACATGGCAAAGCGCCAGGGCGCTAATGTAGTTCGTTTTGAAAAACAATGGGGAGAAACTTTCTCTGATGACGAAGCTCAAGATTTCATTCGTCGCGAACAGCCCAAGGTTGTAGCGTACGTTCACGCGGAGACTTCGACTGGAGCGCTGCAATCGGGCAAGGCGATTTGTGCGGCTGCGCACGATGCCGGCGCTCTTGTGATTGCCGATTGCGTGACTTCGCTGGGCGGACTACCGGTGGAATTCGATCGAACTGGGATCGATGTCGCATACAGCTGCACGCAAAAAGGCCTAAGCTGTCCGCCAGGATTGTCTCCCATGGCCATGTCTCGGCGCGCCATGGACTTTCTGAACTCCCGCACTACTCCCTCGCGCAGCTGGTATCTTGACCTGAAGTTAATTCACGATTATTCGACCGTCTCGCACCGCTACCATCACACCGCGCCGATCTCCATGTTCTACGCTCTACGCGAGGCGCTGCTCGTTATCGCTGAAGAAGGAATTGAAAACCGCTGGGAGCGTCATCGCCGTTGCCATCAAGTTTTCGTCAAAGGCATACTGGCCATGGGCCTGAGCTTTCACGTTCCGGAAGCACACCGAATCCCGACTCTGAATACAGTGTCCGTTCCCAAAGGGGTCGACGAGGCGAAAGTGCGAAAGCGCCTGCTCGATGATCCCGGGATCGAGATTGCCGGCGGTTTTGGTCCGCTTGCGGGCAAGGTGTTTCGCATTGGCATCATGGGTCCGCTGGCGACCGAAGACAACGTGCAGTTCTTTCTAAAGGAGTTTGGCAAGGCGCTCAAAGCCGAGGGCTACTCGGCGTGAATCTGTAGCTTTACGATTGCGTAGACAGCGGACAAGAACTGTCCCATCCTCCGGGGCACCCGCACTAAAGGCGACAACGGATGACTCTAAAGTCAGTCGAAACGCTTCTCGACGTTTTACACTTCGCGGACAGCCACACTGCAGTTATTGTTCCTGAGCTGGGTATCAGTATCACCTATGATTCGCTTCGCCAGCAGGTGCTGGCCATGGCGAATGCTTTGACCGCAGCTGGGATCCGCCGCGGCGATGCTGTGGCGATCGCGCTACCAAACGGGTTGCCCGCGATCGTGAGTTTTCTTGCGGCGTCCATCGCTGGAACTGCAGCCCCTCTAAATCCGGCGTACCCCTATGAGGAATTTCATTTCTTTCTCGGCGACACGGATGCCCGCGTTTTGCTTTGCCCGGCAGTAGGGTCGGAATTTGTCCGCACCGCTGCCAAGGACCGGGAAATTCCAGTGTTCTCGGTCGAAATGACCGAGCAAGGCAACGTTCACTTAGTGGATGCTCCGTCCGGCGGTTCAGCACCAACGCCCAGGGCTGACGACATCGCTCTCATACTGCACACCAGCGGCAGCACTGGCCGCCCCAAGCGTGTACCTCTGCGTCATTTCAACCTGGCCGTTTCGTCCGCGAACATCGCCAACACTTACGCGCTTTCCCCAGAAGATGTTTCGCTTTGCATTATGCCGTTGTTCCACATTCATGGTTTGATCGGCTCAACCATGGCGACTTTGCTTTCCGGTGGAACCTTAGTTGTTCCCACCAAGTTCAATGCGCTTTCCTTCTGGAGAACGGTTCGCGAGCATCGCGTGACCTGGTATTCGGGAGTGCCGACGATGCATCAACTCCTGCTCGCGCGATCTCACCAAAAGCCGCCCGAGGCTGACTCCTTGCGCTTCATACGCTCCTGCAGTGCGCCTTTGTCCTCCGAACTCATTCACAAGATCGAGGAACTTTTTGGCGTGCCATTCGTTGAAGCCTACGGAATGACCGAGGCTTCTCACCAGATGACATCGAACCCGTTGCCGCCGCGGCATCGCAAGGCAGGATCTGTCGGCGTCGGAACTGGCCTGCGTATCAGCATCATGGACAGGGACGGCAATCATCTTGGCACCGATCAACGCGGAGAAGTTGCCATTCAGGGAGCCAACGTTTTTCGCGGATACGAGAACAATCCCGAAGCCAATGCCCGCGCTTTTGTGGCCGGATGGTTTCGCACCGGAGACGAAGGCTTTCTTGATGGGGACTGCTATTTGCATTTGACCGGCCGGATCAAAGACATCATCATTCGCGGAGGCGAGAACATCGCGCCTCACGAAATCGATGAAATTTTGCTGAAGCATCCGGCAGTCGCGGCAGCAGTGACGTTTGGCTGTGCCCATCCTACGCTGGGAGAAGAAGTAGCGGCGGCCGTAGTTCTGCATGCCCCGAACGGAGCTACAGAATCGGCACTGATCAAACACTGTCGCGATTTCCTCGCGGAATACAAATGTCCAAGCAAGATTTATCTGGTGGAAAGTATTCCGACCACGGCTACTGGCAAAATTCGCCGGCGCGCAGTCGCCGCCGCGCTGGTAGATGATCGCCGATGAAAGACTCGCAATGAAATTTCTGATCGCGGGGGCTGGCGCTATCGGCGCCTACGTCGGCGCGCGCATGGCTCAGGCCGGCCTCGACGTCACTTTGTTTGCCCGCGGCCCGCATCTTCGCGCGATGCAGGAGCGGGGAGTAGAGGTCAAGAGCGACCAGGGAGATTTTGTCGCGCGACCCAGAATCACTGGCTCCATCCAGGAAGTTGGGCCTGTGGACGTGCTTTTTCTTGGTGTAAAGGCGCACGGCCTTCCGCAACTCGCACCTCAATTGAGGCCAGCGCTGGGGCCAAACACAACCGTGGTCAGCACGCAAAATGGAATTCCCTGGTGGTACTTCCAGGGTTTCGGCGGCGAATGGGACGGGCTTCGTCTCGAGCGCGTCGATCCCGGCGGCGTGATTTCTTCTGCCATTGAAGCCCATCGCGTTATCGGTTCTATCGTTTACTTTTCGACAGAAATCACTTCCCCCGGCGTCATTCAGCATATTGAGGGAAACCGTATTTCGCTTGGCGAACCCGATGGCACGCGTTCTGAACGCAGCCGTGCGATTGCCGAGGCGCTCATCGCATCCGGTTTGCGTGCTCCCGTCACAACGCGTCTACGGCAGGAGATCTGGGTAAAAGCCTTGGGCAACGCCTCCTTCAACCCAGTCAGCGCACTGACCCGTGCCACTCTAGCCCAGATGGTGCGCGATCCCGGTGTCTGCTCGGTGATTCGAAACATCATGCAGGAAGTGGAAGCAGTCTCGCACAAGTTGGGTATGGACTTGCCTGTCTCCATCGATCAACGAATCGCAGGTGCGGAAAAAGTCGGAGAGCACAAAACTTCCATGCTGCAAGATCTCGAAGCGGGCCGGTCAATGGAACTGGAAGCGCTGGTGGGCGCGATCGTCGAGTTAGGAGAGCGGGTGGGACTTCCAATGCCCTGTACGCGCACTATCTACTACTGCACTAAATTGCTGGCGGAAAGCAATCCGGCAGCAAATCAGGTAATCCAACCGGTAGACGCTGCTGTCCGATAGGAAAGGGAATTTGAGGCCGATCTTCCAAACATTAAGGACTACTTCACTTCCACTGCGATTTATGGCGTTCGAGCCACCAGCATGCCGGATTCCCCTTTTGCGGAAAGATCGACCGGCTACAGGTCTCCTGAACAGTTCCCATCAAATCGTATTCAACTTTGTTGCCTTTAAGCGGTGTCGCCAGAAATTGATTGACCTCCACTGTGCCGTACGCGGTGCCATGCGCGATACGAACCTGGATTACGATCCAGTCTACTGCATACAGCAGTGCGAACAAGACAAGCGCCGCTATTACGAATTGGCCCAATCGACGCTCCCAGTTCCTCATCACGAGGACTCCCCGTCGGGATTGGATTGCGGACTGAAAAAAACTGAGGAGAGAGGAACACGGACGATAATCCGATCAGGGTTTGACATCAGAAATGAATATCCCGGTAGAAGATACAGTGCATCTCCAGGTACAAGGAAACAACGAATGCAACGAGCATGATACCCGCAGCCCAGCAAAATAATTTAATAGGCAGCATGGCCGAGAGCTTCGTCGTGTGCGCGTATGGGTCTGGCGAAGCGTCACGGAAAATCAATCCGCTTATCACCGAAATCACGGTTGCCAGCGCTAGTCGGAGAAGGGATTCGTAGATTCTTTGATGCAAATCACTTGATAAACCCAGGAATGCAGCACTAAACACAGAGTACAGAGAGAGAATGCAGAAAACCAAGGTAACCGGCTTGGCGACTTCCACCAACATATACGAACCTGGCAAAGATATAGTTTACCGCCACTCGGCGAAGGGTATTGTGGCATTGTTTATGCCACCATAAGTCTTTACAGGGAAATAAAAGCAATTGCCGGGTCTTGACAGGCGGGATATACTCCCTGCGTCGTTGGCCCACTCATCGGACCACTTGGAGATTAGATTGTCACCAGCCGCTAAACCCGACTTCGAGATAGTGCGAAGAAACAAAGTCTACGAAGAAGTCGCCAAACAGATCGAACGTTTAATCGTAAAAAAACTGAACCCGGGAGACAAACTGCCCTCAGAGCGCGAACTTGCAGAGACGTTGCACGTTAGCCGCAGTTCCATACGCGATGCAATTCGCGGCTTGGAGTTGATTGGGTTGGTCGAGCCGCGGCAGGGGGCAGGGACAATCGTCCGCGAAGTCTCCGCGGAACCGCCGATGAACCCTTTTATCAACGCTCTAAAGCGCCGCCAGGAACTGGTCAGCGAATTACTGGATTTTCGTAAAATGCTCGAACCGCCGTTGGCAGCACGCGCTGCGACGCACGCTTCCGCCGAAGAAATTTCCGAGATGGAAGAGATTCTGGAACGCCAGGAACGAAAGCAAAGCGAGGACGCGCCCGCCGTCGAGGAGGACGCTGAGTTCCACTACAGCATTGCTTTGGCGTCAGGCAACAGCGTCGTGTTGAAGGTGCTCGACATCCTCATGGATCTGTTACGCGACACGCGGGAACGCTCGCTGCAGGTGCGAGGTCGACCGCAAAAGTCACTGGCGGGCCACCGCCGGATCTTAGCGGCCATCAAACGCCACGATGCCGAGGCCGCAAAAGCCGCTATGCGGCGGCATATCGAGGACGTCGAAGAAATCGTGCTCGATAAGGTTGAGCGATAAGAGCAGGCTCGAGATCTGGCAGATCATGCGGAGGCATGCAGCAGCTTGGCGCTTGGCCACGGGGCAAAGCGTTCGTACCAGAGAGGTTAGTCGCAGCTCTCTATTCCGCCTCGAGCCTTCTATGCAGGTAGGGATTGGCCACGTGTTTCCGCGGCAAACGGAATCAGCAGAAGCCCCAAAGCAAAAGCGAGCGACGTCATAGCGACCGGAGTTCCAAGTGAGCCGTAATGTCGGACACCCGCTCCGACTAGAAAAGTAATTCCAGCGCCGGCAAACCGGGCGAATGAAGTGGAAAAAGCGAAGGCACTGGCGCGGCATTCCGTAGGATATTGTTCAGGCAGCCAAAGAGTGTAGACGGCGAAGTTCGCGCCTCCCAATCCCAGGAAAAACAGACAAACGAACATCCATGGAAGCGCCTTGGGTCCGAGATAGAAGACCTTGCCGAATGTCAGCGCAATGAACACCATCATGAGAGTGAAGTAAATCCCAAGCGCACCACGGCGTCCTACCTGTTCAGCCAGCCACGGCATCGCCAGGCAGCCGAGAATGGTGGCGAACGAAACCATCATGATGCCCCACGAGGCGAGTTGCGCAGCTTGCGGACCGACGCGGCCGCCAGCCTCCGCTACAGCGGTAATCGCCGCGGGAACATACACAGTTCCCGCCCACAGACCGCAAATCGAAACCAGCATGAGGATGGCGTTCACGATTGTGCGGCGCCGCAACTGATCGGAGAACAAAATCATGAAGGGACGCCAGAATGCCCACGATCGTACTACTTTTTCTTTCTTGGCCCACGTGGCCGGTTCGGTCACTCCATGTCGAATCCATGCCAGCAATAAAGCTGGGAGCCCACCTACGATGAACATGGCCCGCCAGCCAAAGTGACTGCCAATGCCGTAGTTGGCCAGCGCAGCCAGAAATATTCCGACGTAATATCCTGTATGCATCAACCCGGCGCCGACGCGGCGACGGTGCTCGGGCCACTCTTCCGCGACAAACGTCCCGCCCATGGCCCATTCTCCGCCAATACCGATGCCGGCAAGAAGGCGAAGTATTGCGAGTTGCCAGACTCCGGTAACAAATGCGCTTAGAAAAGTGAACGCCGAATACCAAAGGATGGTAAGCATGAGCGTACGAACGCGTCCATACTTGTCTCCAATTGGCCCCCAAAGAAATGCCAGCCCCCAACCAACGAGAAAGAGCGCAAAGAGCAGTCCCCCGTAGAATCCTACGTTTCCCTTAGTGGCGGCGATGCCAGACCGTGGGAGCAGTTCGCGCAGCGATGGTACGAGAACCAGAGCGTAAACAAACGAGTCCATGCCATCGAGGGCCCACCCTCCCCACGAGGCCCAGAAACCGCGAATCTGATTTCGAGTGAGTGATCCGCTTGGAAGTGGAGGCACGGCGGCAAGATGATTCGCTTCGTTCGCAGCGGGACGAGGAGCGGGACGGGGCATGACAGTGGGGAACTATATCAAAAAACGCACCCCGTCAAAGTAAAATATCTGAATATCGCCGGTCTGTGTGAGATTGGGTTGAAATTCTAGCGCTTCTCGGCCTGCAGCCGTTTTTCCAAGGCCGTAATTTCATCCTGCAAGCCTTTGGGCAAGCGATCGCCGAATTTCGCAAAGTGTTCTCGGATCAGCGGTACTTCGGCCAACCAGCCTTCAATATCGACGCTGAGCAGTTCCTCGACATGCGCGCCTTTGATGTCCAGGCCGGTGGTATCGAGATCAGCTACGTCGGGAATACGCCCAATCGGAGTCTCTTTGGCATGCACCTTGCCATCGCACCGCTGAAAAATCCACTTCAGTACGCGGCTGTTTTCGCCGTATCCGGGCCACAGGAATTTGCCATTCTTATCCTGCCGAAACCAGTTCACGTAGAAAATCTTAGGCAGTTTAGACTGATCAGCACCCGCTCCGATGTTGAGCCAATGGGCGAAGTAATCGCCCATGTGATAACCACAAAACGGCAGCATCGCCATGGGGTCACGACGGAGCTGGCCCACCTTTCCCGTGATTGCAGCGGTGGTCTCGCTACTGACGGTCGAGCCGAGGAATGTTCCATGCTGCCAATTGAACGCTTCGGTGATCAACGGAACAATTCCGGCGCGCCGGCCGCCAAACAGAATGGCATCAATGGGGACGCCTTTAGGATCCTCCCATTCCGGAGCAATCACCGGGCACTGTTTGGCGGCGGCGGTAAAGCGGGCATTCGGGTGCGCGGCTTTTCGGCCTGAATCCGGCGTCCATGACCGCCGCAGCCAATCCACCACCTTCGCCGGTTTCTGTTCCGTCATTCCCTCCCACCAAACGTCGCCGTCAAGCGTCATCGCGCAATTGGTAAAGATAGAATTGCGGGCGACAGTAAGCATGGCATTCGCATTCGACTTCATGCTCGTGCCCGGCGCCACACCAAAGAAACCGTACTCGGGATTAATCGCGTAGAGCCGCCCATCAGCGCCGAATTTCATCCAGGCGATGTCATCCCCAACGGTCTCCACTTTCCAACCGGGAATGGTCGGAATCAGCATCGACAAGTTCGTCTTGCCGCAAGCGGATGGAAAGGCGCCGGTCATGTACTTCACTTGTCCGGACGGGCTGATGAGTTTAAGGATGAGCATATGCTCGGCCATCCAGCCTTCGTCCCGCGCCTGCACCGAAGCGATGCGCAGCGCATGGCACTTCTTGCCCAGCAATGCGTTTCCGCCGTAGCCAGAACCATACGACCAAATCTCGCGCGTCTCCGGAAAATGACAAATGTACTTTTGCGAGGCATTGCAGGGCCAGGTTGAATCTTGCTGGTTCGCTGCCAGCGGAGCGCCGATGGAATGCAAGCCGCGAACGAACTCACCGTCTTTCCCCAGCACATCGAGGACGGGCGCTCCGAGCCGCGCCATCAGATGCATATTGGCGACAACATAGGGCGAATCGCTGATTTCCACCCCAATCTTGGCCATCGGTGAGCCGATCGCGCCCATGCTGTAGGGAATTACGTACATGGTCCGACCGGCCATTGAGCCCGCATACAGTCGCGAAAGCGTGGCTCTCATCTTCGCTGGATCTTCCCAGTTATTGGTCGGACCGGCTTCTTCTTTAGTTTGTGAACAGATGAAAGTTCTGTCTTCGACGCGGGCTACGTCCGCCGGATCCGAGCGAACCAGCACGCTGTTGGGACGCTTCTCTGGATTAAGCGGGATGGCAGTGCCCGTAAGGGTCATGAGTTGCAGCATCGCCTGATACTCTTCCGGCGACCCATCGCACCAGTGAACCCGGTCGGGTTTGCACATTTGCGCTATTTCTTCAACCCAACGCTCAAGCCTGGCATGTCGAGGATTGCGAGCCGCTGTCTCAACTTCTATCGTGGTACTGGCCATAGAAACTTTCTCCGTAGACCGAACTCGAGCGCAAATACCACCGCGCTGAACATAAGATGCCGCGCGCGGTGCCCGCGCTCAGGCACAAGACCAAACCTAGTATTGTCTCGCACTTGTGCGGATTATTCCAGCTAGCGAGATTCCTTACCCTCGGTCACAATCTCGGAAAAGTCGGCGATAGTGGAGAAGTTGGCCAGCAGCGTCTGCAATAGAGCGAGTCGATTCGCGCGAATTTGCTCGTCTTCAACCATCACCATTACTTTGTCAAAGAAGCGGTCCACCGCAGGTCGCAGTTTGGAAATCTCGATCAGTGCATGTTCGTAATTGTTCTCCGCCTGGAGGCTCTCAACCGATTCGGCCACTTGCGGAATTTGCGCCGCCAATTCCCTTTCCGCGTCATCTTGTAGCATGTTTGAATCGACAGCGGTAGCCACTGGCTTACCCGTTTCATTGGCTTGTCGCAAAATATTTTTAATACGTTTAAACGCTATCGATATCGATTCAAAATCCGCTGACGGTCGAACTTTTGTCACTGCTTCAGCCCGGGCGACAGCGTCGACTACGTTGTCACAACCAGCCCCCAGCACCGCGTTCACCACATCGTATTTAAACCCCAGCACATCGCGAAGATAAAACTCCAGGCGTTCGCGAAAGAAGGTCTGCAGCGTAGCTGTGTAATTGACCGCAGGTGAAAACTTTCGTTCCGCAGCCGATCCGCGATAGGCCTCGCGGGCGTCGGCGAACAATTGATTAAGGCCAATCGGCAGTTTCTTTTCAGCAATCGTTTTTACGATTCCATTGGCCTGCCGCCGCAAGGCAAATGGATCTTTGGATCCCGTCGGCTGAAGCCCGAGGGCAAACATTCCGGCAATGCTATCCGCCTTGTCGGCGATCGAAAGCACTGCCCCCTCGAGTGATCGTGGGGGCGAATCTTCGGTGGATTGAGGCCGGTATTGATCGTAGATGGTCTGCGCAATGAGCTGCCGGGTGTTGTCGGGTAAATCCGGGTCAAGCTCTTGCACGCTGGCGTAGAGTCCTCCGATGATGCCTTGCAGTTCGGTAAACTCTTTCACCAACTCAGTCGTCAGATCAGTTTTCGCCAGTGACGCCGCCTTGTGCACGATACCTGGACGAACCGCAACTCCATTTTGCCGAATGATCTCGCATAACCAACTACACAAGCGCTGCACCCGCTTCGTCTTGTCGTAGTAGCTGCCGAGATCTTTTTGGAATGTAACATTCTTCAGCCATGCAATTCGTTCGCGCAGCGGATGCTTCTGATCAGTCGTCCAAAAGAAACGCGCATCGTTGAAGCGGGCCCGCAAAACCCTTTCGTGCCCATGGCGAATGATGCCTCGCGGGTCGCCATCAATGTTCAACACTGCCAAAAAATGCGGCAGGAGCCTGCCGTTTGTATTCTCGATAGCGAAATACTTCTGATGGTCGCGCATCACCGTAACCAGCACTTCCTCGGGCAATTCCAGGAACTCGTGATCAAAGCTTCCCAGAATTGCGGAAGGAAATTCCGTGAGGTTCACAACGGTGTCCAAAAGAACTTTATCCTCACGCCAATGTGCGCCAGGAATTGTGCGAGCAGCGGCATCGAGTTCTTTTCGGGTACGCTGCTCTCGCTCGGCGCGATTAAGAACCTTGGCGGCACGCAAAGCTTCAATGTATGCGGAGCCCGCACTTGGAATATGCACCGACCCAGGAGCAAGAATGCGATGCCCACGCGATTCGTTTCCCGCACGAATGCCATCGAATTCGAGCGGGAGCACTTCCCTATCCAGCAAGGCTACCAGCCAGCGAACCGGCCGCACAAACTTCTCGCTAGGCTTGCGCCAGTACATATTCTTAGGCCAGTAAATCGAGTTGATTTCCTTAGGGAGCAGTGTCGATAGAACTTCAACCGCTGATCGGCCTTTCTTTGTGATCTCCGCGGTGAGGTATTCGCCCTTGGAGGTTGTAATTTTCTGTAACTGAGAAACCTCGACTCCAGCCTTACGGGCAAAGGCATCCGCCGCAGCTGTAGGCTTTCCATCCTTGAAAGCTGCTTTCGTCGGAGGCCCATTTACCTGCTCTGTAACATCGGGCTGCGCCATTGGAATTCCTGCGGCGAGAACTGCGAGGCGGCGAGGTGAGTCCAGAGTAGAAACCGTTCCAGCAGGAGACAGGTGTTCACGTTCCAGTAATTTCTGCACTCGTTCGCGGAGCTCGACAGAAGCGGCGTCAATCATCCGCGCCGGAATCTCCTCGCAACCGATTTCAAGCACAAAATCTGGCATGATTCACTCCGTAGCAGCTCTACACCACGCGGGCGGCTTCCCGGTTCGCCTTCGGCATCTTCTCCGGTTCACGCTCCTCCGGTTCAGGCTCTTCAGGTGTCGTCTCGGTACGCTGCTGGCCCGCATAGGCCTTGGCGATGCCGACAGCGAGTGCACGCACGCGCGCGATCACTGCCACTCTTTCCGTCACCGAAATCGCGCCGCGAGCATCCAGCACATTAAAAAGATGCGAGCACTTCAAACATAGATCGTAAGCGGCAAGCACCGGAAAGCGGTTCTTGTTCGTCTGCCAGCCGTCGTCGACAGGTGTCGCTTTGGCGAGCTCGGCATATTTGTCCAGCAGCGCCTTGCACTCTGCTTCATACAAGTCGAAGTGCTTCCATGTTTTTTCGACGTCAGCCGCTTCGAAGTTGTAAACGGAAAATTGCTGCTCCTCCGCCAATCGCACATCACCATAAGTGACTACTTGACCTGTCTGCGGATCGCGCGCCCACACGATGTCGTAAATTGAATCCACATCCTGCAGAAACGCAGCGATGCGCTCCAGGCCATAAGTCAGCTCTGCTGAAATCGGATCAAGATCGATCCCTCCACATTGCTGGAAATACGTGAACTGCGTGATCTCCAGCCCATCCAGCATGACTTGCCAGCCCACTCCCCACGCGCTAAGGGTCGGTGCTTCCCAATTGTCTTCTTCGAATTTGATATCGTGCTGGCGCAGCTCAATTCCTATCGCCCCGAGCGATTCCAGATATAACTCCTGCACATCCGCCGGCGGAGGTTTGAGAATGACTTGCAATTGAGTGTGCTTATACAGGCGATTTGGATTTTCGCCGTAGCGGCCATCAGCCGGGCGACGGGAAGGCTGCACATACGCGACTCTGTAAGGCTTCGGACCCAATACGCGCAAAAATGTCTCTGGCGCCATGGTGCCCGCGCCGACCTCGAGGTCGTAAGGTTGCTGCAGCACACATCCGCGTTCCGCCCAAAAAGTCTCCAGGCGCAGGATGAGTTCCTGGAAAGTCAGCGCGTTGGAATTCTTGTTAGTCAAAGTCTTCGAGGTGGTACCGACGGAGGTTTCACTTCTCAACCAATTCTCTCAAGCATCCCTGCTGTCACCAGCTTTTTCTCCATGTGCCGCTGGAGGGATTGCAGCAGAAATTTACGCAAATCCGCGGCTTGTGCTTTGCCTTCCGATGTCGCCGCAAAGCTGTGAACCGAGGCGCGCAACATTTTTCCGGCAAGCGTTCGCGATTCCACTGACATCTCTGACGAAGCCAGTCGCTTATCCTCGGAGCACATCAATCCGTCATTCAGTGCGTGAAAGAATGCTCGACTCCCATTCAACGCACGCCCACATACAATGCATTCGGAAAGCTCCGGGAGATAGCCCATCAACCTCGTCATCCACAGTTCAAAATACGTGATGGGTATCCAGGGATCAGACCCGCGGAGCGCCTCTAACACCGCCAGCGCGAGCCGGAAAGCGTCATCATTGGCTTCGCGATCAGGCAGCAACTCGTCAAGCAACTCCGCTACGTGCCCGAGCGCAACCGCGCGCGCATAACTTACTTCAAATACCAGCGGCGATTCCAGAACCTCGCAGGAATCGAGCCGCACCAACTCCTGCCGTTCGCGGTCCTCATAATATGCTCGGACGTACGTCAGCGGCTCCAGCGCGCCGCCGAAGCGCCGCCTTGACTTCATGGCTGAACGCGCCACCCCCCGGACCTTGCCCTCCAAGCGAGTGAACAGCGTGACCAGCAGGTCGGCCTCGCGCAAGGGATACGTCCGCAAAACAATCGCTTCCGACTCCTTCAGCGCCATGGAAGCTCAGTTGATAATCCTTGATTGTAATGGAGCGGTGAGGAGATGGAAAGGAGCGGACTGATCACAAAGCAAAAGGCGCGCTCCACAAAATAGTAGACGCGCGCCAGGTCCCGAAACAAAAATTCTTGCGCTACCGCCCAAAATACTTAGCGTTCCGCTCGGTGAAACTTTTCCATTTTTCTGGCAAGTCATCCAGTGCAAAAATCGCCGACACTGGACACACCGGCACACAGGCTCCACAGTCGATGCATTCCACCGGGTCGATGTACAACATTTCCTCTTCCGCGTACGCCGGATTATCCTTCTTTGGATGGATACAATCCACCGGGCAAGCGTCGACACACGCGGTGTCTTTGGTGCCAATGCACGGTTCTGCGATTACGTAGGCCATAAACTATGACTCCCCCCTGAATGTAAGGCGCTTAACAGGAACCGGACATTCTAACAAGAATGCCAACTGTGGTACAGAGTTCCCGCCGATATTATGAAGTACTTTGCACGATCGCAATTTTCTACGCACTAACCAGCTCTCTTTCAGCGCTTGGCTCATACTCGACGATATGTCCCGCGACCGCACTTGCCGCCACGGTGAGCGGGCTCGCCAAATACATTTGACCAGGTCCGCTGCGCCCGGGGAAATTGCGGTTTTGCGCGCTGATGACCACTTGCTCGGGCCGCGTCGTCACCCCCGGCCCGGCGTTTATGCATGCTCCGCAACTCGGCTCGATCACGTGCGCTCCGGCCTTTTCAAAAACTTCAAGATAGCCTTTGCGGATGCAATAATCGCGGGTCTCCTGCGATCCGAACTGAATGTAAAACTTCACCGAATCGGCAATACGTTTGCCGTGCTTTAGCGCATCGGCAAGCACGAGCGCATACATATCCATGTCTTCGTTCTTGCCGGCAGTGCAGGTGCCGCCATAAGCGAGTTCTACCGGCACCGGAATACTGAGATCGCGGATATACTTTCCATTCCCCGGATCTCCCGGAGTCGCGACCATAGGCGTGATCTCGGCGGCATCCAGTTCGATCACGTGCGCATACTGTGCATTCGGATCGCTGCTCAGGCCTTCGATCATCGCTTCCGCTTTCGCGCGGTTCATGCCGCGACGTTCCACGAGGAAGTCCACGGCTTTGAGGTCTGGCGCCACAATTCCAGTGAAGCCGCCAATTTCCGCGGCCATATTGGTCATGGTCGCGCGTTCATCGACGCTGAGATCCTCAATCGCTTCACCTGCATATTCCATCACCTTGGCCAGCGCTTTACCGCTGCGGACATAATCGAGGCTGAGAATCTTGAGAATGAAATCCTTTGCCGTAACGTTGGGATGTTTCTTCCCACGAATCACGATCTTCACTGACTCTGGGACCTTCACCCTCACATCTTTCGTGATCCATGAATTGAATACGTCAGTAGTACCAATGCCGAAAGCCACACATCCGATTGCACCCACATGGGGCGTGTGCGAGTCAGAGCCGATATTCAATTGACCCGGGAGAGCATAGCTCTCGAGAACAATAGAATGACAGATTCCCTCTGAACCCTTGCGGTCTTTCAGCTCTCCGTGAAGCTTAATTCCCTGCTTGGCCGCGAAATCTTGCTGCTTGAGTTTGAGTTGAGTGGCGAGATCGAGCAATCCAAGCTTCTTTTTTTCCTCGGAGATCACTTCATCAAGAAATGTGAGGTGGTCGCGGAAAAACAAAATACTGGACGGATCATTTACCTTGGCATCCTTACCCACGTAGCGCTCGAAGAAAATGGCGGCCATTGGCGTGACGTATTCGTGGCTGAAACGCAGGTCGGCGCGGGCAAACCCGGTGTCGCCAGGCTTCACACTGGGCACGCCGACTTCGCCCTGCTCGTTCATCATGTGGCGGGCGAAGATTTTCTCGGCCACTGTCATCGGACGTTTTTCGGTTCTAATCGGGGGTAGAAAAACTTTCTTCTGCATTCGCGCGACGTTAAACGGAAATAACCCCCCATACTCGATGACCTGTCGCGTGATCTCGTCTTCGCCGGCCACGAATTCCTTAAGCGGAATCTCCTCGCCAGCGCGTATCTGATCAATCAGCTCAAAATTGGTTGAAGTCAAAAGCCCGAGGTTCTGGCAGTTTTGCTTGTAAATACGCTCAATGTTCTCCGCGATTACTACGCGGATTCCCGCGCACATCTCGGCGTAAGGCGACTGCTCACGGCTCGATCCCTTGCCTCTTCGCTTTCCGCTGACGGCGCAGACGAATCCGCCTTTTTTCACATCCGAACGGCCGATGGGGAACACGTTGCCGCATTTGAGACCAAGATAAGGAATTTCGCCCAAGGTCTCGTCGAAATAAAAGCAATAGTGCGCGGGTGTGATCTCGTCGGTTGAAATATCGTCGCGCAGCTTGGGATTGTTGCTGGGATTTTTCGTATCCCACGGCAAATCTTCTCCGGCAAGTTGCCGCTTAATAAGTTCCGGATCCTCGGTAAGAAAAAGAATGCGGCCGTTCAGCCGAACTCTGTCCGGCCGTTTCTCGATTTTGCGTTCCAGCAGCGAATTGATCACGTTTTTATAGCCCGGGGACAAAAATTCAGACCCACACTGCTTTTATTGTAAACCTTGCGGCGCAGGCTTGCGGCCCAGGCATGAATTTCCCAGTGGCGGCCGCACGAGCGACAAGCTTGCGCCTAGACTCAGTGATGCGCATGGGTCCGATCGTATTTTTCTCCAGCCGGAATTGCCACGGCGAGTCGATTCTCTTTTGGGGCAAGCGGACATGTGGCATAGGGCGTGACTGCGCACGGCGGATTGTAGGCTCGATTAAAGTCAATCTCCACAGTTCCATTCACCACCGGATCGGTTTCCAGGAAGCGGCCTCCTGGGTAGGTATCGGTTTTGCTCGTCAGATCATTGAAGACGAAAGACAGGCCCTTTGAGGGGTTGCCGCCCAAGTCGGTCAGCCGCACTTCCTGACCGTTAATCTTGAACACTACAATACCTGCGCTTGCAGTCGCCGTAGTATCGCCCAGAACATTGGGTACATCTACCGTTTTCTTGCCTTCGGATGGAACCAAGGTTGCTTTGACGCGATACGAAAGGTCAACCGGGAAGAACAAGGGGCCGCGATAATTCCTGGCCGCTTCGCTATCAACGTCCTTCAGCCGGATGCCAATACGCTGCCCCCGAACGATCGCTTTGATGCGGAGACTCCCAATTTCCATGACTGTGGGATTACTGGAAATATCCGGTTGCAGCTTGATTGTCGTCACCGGCTTTCCGTCGACCATGCCATGAGCGTCAGGAAACAACTTCACGGTTATGTCAGTCCCCTGCAACGTGAAAACTCCGGCATGCGCCGGTCCCTTGGGGAAAACAATGGCATTCCCCGAGTCGCTTCCGAAGGTGTTTTCGCCGGCTTTAAGCCAGAATAGACCTGCCAAAGACAGCCAATTTTCCCTTAGGTCCTGGACCAGTTCGGCTTTCCATTTATCGTACGCTTTGAGGTAAGTCGCGTCAGGTGCCGAAGTTGAGAGGGTCTTATTTCCAGCTGCCTGACCGCATATCGCGATAGCCACGACGGCTATTCCGATCACAAGTAAGATTCCGCGCTTCATAATTTCGTCTCGCTTCAATACCCGAGCTCTGCCCCTGAACCGTGGCTTGTCTGAACCGTGGCTTGGCTTGACCGCGAAAATGGCCGATGGCCAGTTGAAAGCCCTAAATACAGGATTTGCTGTATTCCAAATCTGTCTGACTTCTAGAAATATACTCGTACTTTCAAGCTTTTGGTTGGTGGAGGCTCGGGTGCAGAAGTCATCGATGTGCAGGGACTGGAAAGAGGTCTACAAGGCCGCGCTTTTTGAAGACGACAACACCAAAATACCACAGCGCATTGCAGATGCTGAAATAGCGCTAGCGGCACGAGCAACCGAACTGTATGGCGCCAGCGACGATCAGATTCGTGAACAGCAAGCCATGGAAAACGCCAGATACTTCTTGCGTGTGTTGGGAACGACGCAAGGATTGATCCATACATCCGGCGATTACCTCAGTCAAAGCCGGAAGATTCACGTGCAGACGGTGTAGCTTTCCGAAAGGCGGCTTCAGTTTTCAACACGGAATCCGTCCGCGCATGACCCTGGTCGTTTGCGCGAACGGTCATCCAGGAATCCCACCTTACCTACACACGACCCATCAAAACTAAGATCAGCACAATTACTACAACCAGGCCTAAACCGCCGCTGGGATAATAGCCCCAGCCCGTACTGTAGGGCCAAGTGGGCAAGGCTCCAATTAGTAAGAGCACGAGAACGATAAGCAGAATAGTTGACATGAGTTGCTCCGTTAGTCAGAAGTCACCTGGCACGCGAAGCCGGTGCGTATGCACATTCCCCGGGTCGTAAACGTTCGCGTATCCGGGGGTCACTAGCCGGACCAATCAATCTTGTTCCGCCGTCACCGTGTTCAAGGTATAACGCCACCGGCAAGGGTCGTATCCGGTTAACTGAGTAAATAGCCCGGTTTCATGCTGTATTTATCCAAGTGATGCGCGATCGTTTCGACCTAAATGTCGAATACCCGGTAGGCTGCGGGAGGTTGCTGTGACTGGAGCAAGGTAATGGCGACGTTGTGGACGGGAATGCCAGCCGTGGTGCGTCCGTTCAATTTGCCGTTATGAGCGTGGCCATGAACCACAAGATCGGCGCCATGCCGGTCGATCACTTCTGCCAATCGCGAAGTGCCAAGAAAAGGAGAGATCTCTGGTGCCTCGCCTTCAATGGTGGCCGCTATGGGCGCATAGTGCAGCACGACTACGCGTTTTCCCGTGCGCAATTGCGACATCGCCCGTTCCAGCTTCAGCGCTTCATCTATTGAAGCTCTAACAAAGGTTTTGATCTCAGGCTCACCAAACGCGGTCAAAACACCGCGTCCAAAGCCACCGACAAACCCTTTCGTGCCGGCAAACCCAACCCCGTCGCGCTCATAGGCGCTCCCGTCCAGTACCTTGATTCCTTCGGCTGTCATCATGCGCATGAGTTCGGCTTGCTGTTCGCTTTCGTAATCGTGATTTCCTAGTACGACAACGATAGGAACCCGCAGGCGCACCATAGTATTGAGCAGCGGTTCCATTTCGGCTGGCTTGCCGTAGTTGGTGAGGTCTCCAGCAACCACCAGCAAATCGGCTTCACCCCGAACCTTGTCCAGTTGATCACGCAATACCGTCGCGTTCTGTGGTGCAAAATGCAAATCGGCAGTGGCTGCGATCCTCATTTTTTTCGAAAGAATTTAATTCACCCGCACAAGCGTTCCGCCACGGGCGCAATTTTCGAAAGCCGGCGTGCCCGGTATTCCTCCAGCAAATTCTCCAGTCCCCAGTCGTTCACGTCTATGGCAAACATATTGTCATCGATCAAGCTGCCGCGGAACCGCGCTTGCCGGTCCGGCTCCGAAATCTGCTTCGTAAATTTTGCCAGCAGTTCTTGCCAAACCACGGCCGGGACATAGTCGCTTTTTGCCGGGTAGACATAGCGGAACAAAATCAGCGCCCACAACAGCATCTCCCAGTGCTCGCCGGCAAGTTGCAGGATACGGCCCCAGTCCAACTTACCTTGAGTGCCGTAGACGATGTGGGCAATGTCCGCTCCGTCAAACCTTTCGCGTCGCATCACAAAGAGCTTGGACACGAGCAACTCTTCAGGGGCCAACACTCGCGTCTGAATTCCAAGAACGGATGCCGGCCGCGCGCGCCGGATCCAGGAATCCTCAACGCTGATGGTGGCATTGCTCATGCCTGTAATCAGGTCAACGAAAAAATTCTCCCGGTGCACTTTGGCCAGCCACACCGGATCGCAAACCTCGCATTCAAACCCACGCCTTTGCAAGAAACTAATTGCGGCAGACGAGCTCTCTGCCGTCAAAAAAAGATCGAGATCTTTTGTAGTGCGACATATTCCGGTGTGTTCCAGCAAAGCGAAAGCTCCGGCCACCGCGTATGGAATACCTTCCCGCTCAAGTGCCGTCAATACTTCGCGAGCTAGTGATTCTTGTTTTTCTGGAAGATCCGCCGGGGCAGAGGAAGTCACCGGAAGACTTTCGGGCGTGTCGTGAGCTTGTTCGGCCACGTCGGATTCTGCCTTTTCTGCGCATCGTCTTTTTTCCTTGACCCGACGGATTGAACCGCAGGTAGTCAGAAGATGTGCGCTGCTTGAGATGCAGCAAAAACGAATAACGGCCAGACCGCAAGCGGGCCTGGCCGTGATGCCGAACTGTGACTTCGTCCTATCTTTCCGAAGTAGGGTTTGACGGCTTCTTCAACTCACCCTGCTCTCGGGCTTGACCGGAGTATTTTCTTACGGCCGCCAGGAAATGCTCGCTTGACGCGGTCGGCGGAACTTTGCCATTCAAAATGTCCTCGAAGGGAATTACTTTGCCGTACAGCAGGGCAGTCTCGTCCTTGTCCTGCTTGACGACGGCGCCGCTCAAATCGATGCCAGCAAAAAGACCACGAGCGCGGGAATAGGTCAATACTTCCGCACGCAACGATGCATCCGTATCGGCAGTGGTACCACGGCCAACCGGTCCAGCGGCAGCCGAAGCGTCTGCCCCAAGTTTGAACTTGCTTGCGAGTAGGTGCTGCATTCCTTGGTCATTAGTGACCACCATTACCAGATCAACCGCCTGCCCGCCGAGTTGCAGACCCCAGCTGCCACCAGTAATGGTGATCGGAGCAGGGGCGCTCCATCCTTTGGATGTCCTGCACGTAACCACCCCCTTGCCGTGCTCACCGCCGAAGCCAACCGCAATCTTGACGATGGATGGCACCACCGCTAAGCACTTCGCGTGCTCCATGATCTTGTCGGGAATGGCCTTATCAGGAGTTGCCATAATTTCGTTCAGAACTTCAGCCGAATTGTCGATACGCTTGTCAATGTCTGTCCGGTCTTTGTCGTCTTTTGCCCAGCTCATACTGCCCAGGACCAGAACTACACTACCAAGCGTCAATAAGTACTTCGCTGCTGCGTGATTTCGTAATCTCATCTTTAACCCTCTTCTGTACCCAACGGGCACCCAGGATTGCTTGCTCCATGACTGTAATCCGGGTGCAAATCACGAACTATCCGGTACGCCCGGTAGATGTCACTTGGACATGCCTTAGTGCAACCGGGGGATTTATGCGATTGGCCCAGCGATCTGCGGAGCCGATACCGGCATGGGAACCGCCGATGCCATAGCCAGGTCCCATTCGTCGAATAGCGGTCGCGCTGGTTTCGAAAGGCGCTGCTCCGGGATGGCCGCAACGCACGGCTCCGGTGCCCGCGCCAGCAACTCACGAATTCGAAGCTTGGCTTTGTGCAATTGCGATTTTGAGTTCCCCACCGAACAACCGAGCATCTCGGCTATTTCTTGATGCTCGTAGCCCTCGACCTCGTGTAAAACGAAAATCGTTCTGTACCCTTGCGGGAGGTCTTTGATGGCGTTGTTCAGGGCTACCCGATCGACGCAACCTGTCAAGTGATTGTCTCTAGCGCCATACTCACGGCGGACGTTTGCCCCATCACTGTTACTGTATGGCTCGTCCAAAGAAACTTGTGCCAGTGATTTCTTGCGGAAATGCATTAAAACCGTATTGACAGCGATACGGTGAAGCCAGGTGGAAAACGCTGAATCTCCGCGAAACGTGGCGATTTTGCGGAATACTTGCAAGAAAGCATCCTGTGTGAGATCTTCCGCTTCCGCGGCGTTGTTAGTCATACGCAAACATACGGAGTAGATCCGGGCCTTGTGGGCGTGAAAAAGAATAGCGAATGCATCTGCATCGCCTTCTTGCGCGCGCCTAACTACCTCAGAATCTACAATGACCGTGCCAGAGTCGTTCATTTCATCCCCCAATCTAAATCAGCTCAGGCGTTACCGAAGTGAGTATCGCCTTGACACTTGGGAGAGTAGAGGTGAAAGGGGTTAAGGGTCTATCGAGTACAGCCTGTAGGCGACCTTAGATGTTGCTGTACCACTTTGATCTTCCCAGAAAGTCGAAGAAAATCAGTAGAGTCTTTCTTCCACCCGCCGGCGTGATGGTTATTTACTAACCGGATTAGTGGCCACCTTTATTTATCGCGCTGGTTTCCGGCGCAATCCTCATCGAGGTAGCGATAGAGACTCCGACGTTCAAAGTTGAATAAAGAGCAGACCGGCGCTACGGTCGTCCTCGCGAAATTTGGTTTCTGGTTCGAAGCGCCCGCTCGCCACACACTCGCGATTGGTTTTTCTATCTTGGGATGCGGCTGGTAAGCGTCAGAGGAAATCTTGCTACAGAGATTCCCTGAATCGTGTACAGATTTGGTGGGATTGTCCGCGTTTCGTTGTCGACCTATTCTTCCCGCATGGAATGTTTCCTCAACGTACCCACCTTTCGAGCAGGAGCCGGCCGAACTTACGCTGACTCCTGCTTCTCGCCCTTTACTCTTCGGTTTTGATCGCCCGAGCGGCTGCATCGCATCTTTCAAGTAATAGTTTGGACGGTATAAGCCATTTGCCTGGTGTGGTCGGCAAATCGCAGGGCGAATGACGCTAGCGCGAGCGGGCAAGTACCTGACGCAGGATCATCAACTCAATCTTTCGGCGCGATTCTCTGATTTCCTGGATCTCGTCACGCAATCTCTTGATCTCCGTCTCTCTTTGGCGAAGGTAGGTTTCATGCCTTTCCAGATACAGCGCCAGTATCTCGTTCTCTCCGCCAATCGCCCGGACTGGCGCAGAAATGCTCCCGGCCGCTTCAACTGCCAGTGATTCCACCTGCGCCGTCTGCGCTATTTCTGCAAATCGTGTTTCGGCGTCGTTTGTGTTGTCGCTTGGCAGGAGCCCGAGAAATTCCAGCCCAAAACAGTAGCCGTTGCGATCGCGTATCGATGCCGCCACGCGAACCCGATCGGATGTTTCAAATTCCACTTGCATCAGATCGCCCGGTTGCAGCGGGACTCCGCCATAGAGTGCCATGCCTCCACGGCTTATCTCGGTCGTCAATCCGGGTACAGCTATTTCGGAAATATCGTCGGCAGTAATGATCCGGACGGGTAGCTTCACCGGATGTCGCTGCCAGCGGCGAGTGTTTTCGGGGGTCATCTTTATTTAAGTGGGTGCACCTGCAGAAAGTAAAAAGCGCCGCCCAGACACAGCATTCCGAGCGCCAGCGCTCCCGCGGCAAATCGCAAGTACCGCCTGCGCGGCCGATTCTCGCAATTCGATGCTTCTCTTAACTTTTCCATCCATTTCTGCTCGGCAGCCTCTTGATTTGCAGTGTCCTTGTTTAGGGATGACTGTATTGCCGCGCCCAATCTGCGACGATCGTCTACCGGAAGCGCCAGGAAGCGAAATGGTTGCTGCGTACTCGTGACCGGGCTCAGCATTTCCGCCGCGCCCAGTACAGCGCCGGTGCGAGTCAGGAACATCAACTTCACGTGCGAGCCTTGATCAATTGGCCCGGGCAAGGACAGCAATCCGCCGTTGACCGAGAGCACTTGCAGGTGCGCCGAAGCGCGTTGGCCATCCTGAAATCGAAGCACCGCTGGGGTTAAATCTGCGAGATGCACTCGCGGTGCGCGGAGTTGAGCGTGCGCTTGGGAGAGGCCGTCCATAGTCCAAGATAGTATGTGCTGCAACCGCTTGCAGCGGGAGATTACGAAAGATGTTGTCCGGATTCCAGTCGCGGAATTTGGCCTACGGTCTCTGCTTTCGTAATATGTTCCGGCGTGCGCGCGTGTGACATAGTTAACCCAATGGCCAACTTCCCCCAACCGAATCGAAAAATTCGCGCTCCTCGCGTCAACCTGTGGGGAACGGCTTCTGCGACAATCCAAATGGAAAACGGAAGGCAATTCTGGGCCCGGGCGCTTCGGATTTCAACTACCGGAGGATTGCTCGAGGTAGCAAAGTGCCTTGACGAGGGTCTCAGCGTCAGCCTGACCGTACATTTTGGCGATTGCACAGTGCGGGGCAAGGCAGGAATGCTTTTTCCGATGTGGGCGGAGCAGGGTTATCAGCAGCCTTTCCACTTTACCGATCTGCGGAACGACCAGCTGCTCGCACTGCAAGCTGAAATCGCAGAACTGCTGAAGCAAGCGAAACCGTCAGCCCACCGCGGTTACGGTTTCAAGCCACAGCATTTTATGAAGCCTTCCTAAGCCCGCGCGACGGCCATCAATGTTGCGATTCTTCCAGCAACTCCTTCAGATACTGCTGCCAGACAGCTGCCCAGGTGTGAGTGCCGTGCCCACGCGTTTGGTCGGAGATTGGAATCAGCACGAAACGACCGTTCTTCACCCGTTTGATTTCTCGTTCCGCAATTCCCAGTTCCGGCGGATTGATGAAATCGTCAGCTGAATTCACGAACATTACGGGGGCAACGATTTTCCCCAGCAGGGTCGAGGGATCATAGTTGCGCGAGGCGTTTACCGCGTAGAACAGGTCGTTGGCATCATGGCCGGCAATGAACCGCTTAGCGAAGTCATCGGCCGCCGCGTCGGCCGCGTCCCGGGTGGGAAAGTTCTTCTGCATCTGTAGCGCCGAGCCGGCCGCGATATAGAACGTTTCTGCCGCTGTCACCATCGCCGCGTGAGGCTGGGTCGTGTAGTCGCCGTTCTTCCAATCGGGATCGTTGCGAATGCCGTCTATCACCATCTTGCGCCACATTCGATTCCGTCCCGCAATCGCCACCGGTTGACAAGCTAACGGCATCATGGCGTCCATAAAATCGGGATAAGTTTCGCCCCAAACCCAGGAATGCATGCAGCCCATAGAAGTGCCGAGGATCAGGCGCAGATGGCTCACGCCCAATCCTTTTTCGAGCAGCTCGTGCTGCAGTGAAACCATGTCGTCATAGTCGTATTGCGGGAAATGCGCGTGCAGGCCGTCGCTCGGCTTGCTGGATTTTCCATGGCCGATGTTATCCGGCAGAATGACGTAGTAGCGCGTGACATCAAGCAACTGCCCCGGCCCAAACAGCACCCCTGCAAACTGCGGCGCCAGAAATTGTTCTCCTGTACCGCTGGTGCCATGTAAAAGCAGTACTGCATTCGTCACCTTGCCCTTTGCGTCTCGCGCAGGAGTTCCGAAGGTCGCGTAGTGCAGCCGCAATCCCCGCAGCTCTTCGCCTGACGAGAAATGGAAATCCGCAACAACGTAGTCACCTTGTGTAGGCGTAGGTAGTTGGCCGGCCTGCTGAGCCGCTAGAGACGCTCCACAAAAAAACAGGAGGGCTAAAAACGCGAACCTGGCTGCATTGATATAAGCACGCATGGTGACACCTCGTTTCCGCGGCAGAGTACCACAGGAGTGGCGCAGCTTACTTAAAGGCCTCAACGTAAAGGGAGTGAGGAAGCTCCCGAGAATCTCCCACATCGTAAGCGGGAACGCTTTCCTTATACACTCGACTGCGGCCCTCCGCGGATTCCTCTACGTCACGGAAACCGGCGGCTCGGAGAACTTCGTCGAAGTAGCTGAGATCGAAGGCCATCCGGTGCTGGCCGTCGCAGAAAACAAAGTTGGAAAATCTGCCTCCCAGAGAATCAAAGTGCCGCCGATAGTCGTCGAACCAGTCGCAACGTTTTTGGGCGTACGCCGCTATCGCGCTCGCCAGGCTGGGAACGACCAGGCGGATTCCACCGCCTGGCCTCAAGACTCTGAGGCATTGCTTCAGAAGTCGCAGCAATTCGTCCGGATAAAAATGTTCGAACATGTGCGTGGTATAAATCGAATCCGCATAACTTGAGGGAAACGGCAACCCATTCCTGACGTCGAGCCACAGGTCAATTTTGTTGAAAGGATTGGCATCGATATTCACGAAACCGGGAAGATATTTGGGCCCGCAGCCCAGATGAAGGTGTCGTGGCCCGTCCGATGAGCGGACGCCGTTAAGACACTTGCGCACTAGATAATTGGGTAAAGTTGCCTTGCCAATGCCCCAGAACACCATATCCTTGTAACGTTGGTGAAGCAAACCACCTCCATGCCAGCGCAGCCACTCCACATCCGGCGTGCAACAGCAGGTGTAAATGGCAACCGCGCTCGCTCAACCGATTGAAAGTTGGCGGAAGCGAGTGGGAGTCGAACCCACCATCGCCGCCGAAAGACGACGATCAACGGTTTTGAAGACCGCAATGGTCACCGGACCACCTGCGCTTCCGTGTTGTGATCTACGTGTTGTGATTCTAAAGGAAGCGGCGAAATGGCGGTGGATACGCGTCGAAATAACGCTTTGCCCGTTAGCCGCAGCTAGTCTGTTGCGCTTTGCTCTCTTCTCAAACGAGTTCCGATCCCACCCTGTGCGGCTTCCTAATGAAAATCGTTGGACGGACGATAGATCACCACAGAACAGGGCATTTTTGTCAGGCGGTATGAAAGGAACTACTGCGATGAGTGACAGCGACATCGTCCAAGATTTTCTGGTGGAGAGTTACGAAAACCTGGATCGCCTGGACCGCGACCTGGTCGGCCTGGAGAAAAATCCGCAGGATAAAGACGCGCTGGGCCGTGTTTCGTACCATTCACACCATTAAAGGTACGTGCGGCTTTCTGGGTTTTAACAAGCTGGAGAAGGTGGCGCATGTTGGCGAGAACCTGTTCACCCGGCTGCGTGACGGTCAGTTGACCCTGAATGGTTACTAGCTCGGACGCTGATCTTCGTGCGAGTCGGGTCAGATCTACCAATCAAACTCATCGCCCAATCTCTCGACGGTGACACTGCCTGCAGCTCCCTAAAATTGGCGCGGCTAGTGATGCATGTCGCAGAGAGACGTGATCTGCGTCACGTCTGACGACGCCAACGCGGGTTACCTTCAGGGAAACAAAAGGCAAAGGAGGGACCGCGCCATGGCCGATGATGTTAAACGCTCCCACCTTGCGGTCGTGCTAGAAGAGATGGACGCAATCCATCTTGCCAATATGAAGTACTGGGAGCGGAAGAAGCACGATCGTAAAGAAAAAATGGAATACGAGCGGAGACTGGAACGGCTGGAACAAATCCGCAAGGAATGTGGATGGACCGACTCACCGTGCGCAACCTGCATGAAAAACTAGCTATGCGAACTTTAGCCTGATTGCGGGTTGCCCCTCTTACCTTGTAACTCGAGTCAGTCGGCGTCGCCGTGTTGGCGCTCCACTGACCAGATGCTGGCCTGATCTTTTTCGAAGGGATAGACATGCACCATCCAATTGAAGATCACGGGATGGAATGTTCCTCCAGCGGCGTCGCAGGCTTCTTGCGTCGTGATTGAACCGCGCAGACCGAACTGCGGATGCGGCAACATCACTTCCCTCTTCCGCCCGGTTGGAGCCGCACAGAAATTCACATGCTCGTGCCACTGGGCTACGCTAAGCGGAATTCGCTCGTCAAGTTGATCTTCTCCCAAGCGTTTGGGCGCCGTGTACATGACGCCGATCAACTTGTAGTCGTCGCCGTGCTTTTCGTAGAGCAATGAAGTCGGATGCTCGGGATTGAATTTGAAGGCCGCTTCCATGGCGTATCCATAGTTGGTGAAGTGATAGATCTTCTGCGGAATTTCAGGATGGAATATCTGAAAGCCATCAGCTAGCGCAGCGCGGTAGTCCACGTATTTTTCTGAAGTCTTGCGCGCGATTTCAACTACTTGCTGAGCGCGCTCGGGGTCGCCCGGTTTCGGCTGGCGCAGCGCCGTCATCTTCATGTGCGGGCCCATGTCCATGTGCCCTTCCATCGAGTTCATGACGTGAGCGCTGGTTTCGCTGTCGGCTTCGGTGGCATTCTCTTTATCAGCAGGCATGCTTTTCATACCTGACATGTCCATGCCGGGCATGCTCGGTTGCGAAGTGTTCTGCGATTGTGCGAAGGCTGCGCTGGCTAGCACGATGAAAATAACAAAAAGTGCGATCCGGTTATGCATAAGGCCTCACGTTTATGTTTAATACTAAGCCTCTCGCAGCTGCGTTGTTTCTGCAATATTCCGCCAGCGCAGGGTATTACAGAAGTAACAGCTTGACCTGTGATCCTGACAGATCATCGTTCGCTCGGGAACTGATGTTCCGCTAGTGATGACAGTTCGTTAGTCGTCACGATGATCATTCCAATTGTCATTACTCCAAACGGCCGCTGGGCCTATTACTACGGCACACAGTTGGGACAGTTGTATCGCAGTGTCAATCTTAAATAGTCCTAGCGCCCCCAATTTGGATAGTTCTTACAGACCCCAGAGCATTCTACGTTCTTTACCTGGGGGGTGCCCAGGAACTACTTCGACATTCAGTCCAATAGCTAGACATTCCCGACAAATTATTGACAGGTGAAATTCTCGGTGGATAATTGCGCCACTGCGACTCAAGCAGATCAAAAATCGCACCCACCAGAGGTAACGAGTCTCGAAAATCAACTCCAAAATGACGAGGAGGCTTTTCCATGAAAACCGCGGCCAAAGCTTTAGTGTTTCTAATTGCGCTCGCAGCAACCGCGCCCGCCCAAACCATCCAACCCGGAACCTTTAAGCACATCATCATTGTCGTACAGGAAAACCGTACCCCCGATAACCTATTCGGCTCCAGCGGATACCCATGCCCAATGGAAGTACCGTTCGAGCCCGGAGTCGACATCGTGGACGGCGGCTATGGCTACTTCCCAACAAGCAACAACCAACTGCAGTACGGACCGATCTGCAATACAGCGCTGCCGCTTAGCGCATGGGATCCCAACCTGGCCAAGCCCAAGGTGATCGATCCCGATCACGCCCACACGGGCTGGGCAACGGATTTCAACGGAGGCAACCAGGACGGATTCTGCCATGAGTACGAGAACTACTCTGTATACGGCAGCACCTGTCCATCGTATTCCTTCGTGGACAAATCCGACGTGCAGCCGTATCTCGCAATCGCCACCAACTACGGCTGGGCTAATTACATGTTCCAGACCAACGAAGGCCCCAGCTTTCCGGCGCATCAGTTTCTTTTCACGGGGACGTCGGCGCCGGTTGCGCCCAAAGATTCAAATAACTACTACCTCGACTTTGTGGCCGAAAACCCTAACTTCAACGACAGCGGATGCCCCCAGGGCTTCCAGCAGTCGGGTGTCCCGGCTTGGGTTGGTCCGACCGGTAACGAATTCACGATGCCCTTCGATGAGTGCTACGCCCATGACAGTCTCGTGACCGCTGCCGCCGACTGCACCAGCAACGATTGCGACCGTGGCTTTAGCTGGACCTACTACACGCCAACCATGGGTATTATCTGGGACGCCCCCGCCGGAATTCCGGAGGTCTGCTACCAGGAGAATGACGTGAATAACGCCGGCAAGGTTTGCGGCACCGTGAATGGGGGGCAGGAGTGGGCCAACCACGTCCGCCTTCCAGACCAAAACGGCTACAGCGATGCGCCGATCTTTGACGACTTGTTCAAATGCAAGCTGGCGGCGATCAGTTGGGTCATTCCGGACTCGCAGTGGTCGGATCATCCCCAGGACGGCGCCAAGACGCAACCCACTGTTTACGGTCCCTCCTGGGTCGGAGACATCGTTGACGCCGTCGGCAACGGGATGACTGGCAGCACATGCAATCCCCCTTCCACGACCAACGCCAAATATTGGGTGCAGGAGCCCACACTGATTCTGATCGTCTGGGACGACTGGGGCGGCTGGTTCGATCACGTTCCCCCGATTGCGGCATTGCAGGAGAATCCTCAGACCGGATACAAGTCTTGCGATCCAACCTCCCAGTGGGGATGCGGCTACACCTCCGGGTTCCGTGTTCCCTTGCTCGTCGTTTCTCCTTACACCGGAACCCCAAGCGCGAGCAGCACTTACACCGGATACATCTCCGGGCCGTGCGTTGGCAACAACTGCAATAACAACAAATTTCCCTACCAGCACGATTTTGGCAGTATTCTCAGGTTCACCGAATACAACTTTGGAATGCCCTACATCGCCAGTCCCTCTTACGCGGACTACAATGCACCGGACAACCAGCAGGGCAACGTTCCCTTGTCGGATTTCTTTCCCTTGACGACTGCCCGACCTTTCGTGTCAATTCCAACTCCGAAGGCTTTCACTTGCTTCCAGCACTTCGCGAAGTGCACCGGGGCTACAACGTACGTGCCTACCGGCCCCGATGACGACAACGAGGCAGACTAACGGCGATTGGACTTAGCCGCCTGCCCGCTGCGGCCTCGCCACGAAGAGCGTAGGCCGCAGCCCTCCCTCAAAACAGTTATAGAGTGAGACCCGGGCGGCCTGTCTTTACGTTCTGAATAAAAGTGGGGGCTGCCGGAGGCGGATATCTATAGCTTAGATCTCAGCAGGCTGATCACGTCGTCCGACGTGATCACGCCAGTCAACTTGTTGTGCTCATCGATTACTGGCAGAGTGATCAAGTTGTATTTATCGAAAAGTTCGGCAAACTGCATCTCGCTGGCTTTTTCGCTACAGGAAATTAGCGGCTCCTGGGTCAGGGAAAGTAATGCAGTTTCCGGCAAGCCCAGGATTAATTTTGCCAGCGGCACGGCGCCCGCCAGTGTTCCCTTGGAGTCGATCAGGTAAATCGTGCTTGCGGTTTCGATACCGCCTTCAAACTTGCGCAACGCTTCGATTGCATCCACTACGCGAGCGTCCAGGCCGAGAGCCATGTACTCAGTGTTCATTCGTCCCGCGGCGGTATTCTCCCGGTGCTCGAGGAGTTCTTCCATTTCTTGCCGCTCCTGCGGAGCCATTTCTTGCAGGATGTCCGCAGAAGTCTCTTCAGTCAGGTCGGCTAACAAGTCGGCAGCTGCATCGGGATCCATTTCTTCGACGATGTCAGCAGCACGGTCGGAATCAAGCGACTCCACAATCGCCTTCTGAACTTTTGGATCTACTTCCTCTAATGCCTCGGCGGCAACTTCCTCATCCAGAGTTTCAAAAACCGCTTCGCGTTCATCCGGCGCCAGTTCTTCGACGATGTCGGCGATGTCAGCCGGATGCAGACGCGCCAGCCGTTCGTGGGAAATTTTGAGCTTCACCCGGCGGGCAGGATCGGTTTCGATCAGATCGACGAAGTCCCAGGGGATCGGACGTTCCGGAATCTGCCGCAGCAGAGTCCGCAACGCCCCGACCGGAACCACGCCTTTCAACAAACGGCGAACCGCCCCGCGCGCCCCCACATCCACTGAACCGACTCGCAGCACGGGATGCCGGTCGCCCGAATCCTGATACAGCTCCACATCATTGACGCGAACCACTTTGCGTCCGTGAACATCGATAATTTGCTGGTCGAGTAGATCGCGCGCCAAAAGAAACAGGCCTTCCGAGCCATCAGCCACCGGCCAAGTCGAAGCCGCGCTGGCAACGCGCAACCCGCCGTTGATTGAATTCACTGCGCTGAACGGAAGCACACGGTCGCCGGTTTTGGTGCGAACGATCAGCACCGCCACACGCGCGCGGTCCTCCTGGGGCGCAACCGCCAGTTCGCGCACACGTCCGCATTGCCCGCCGGTTGGGTCAAATACCGGCTGTCCCAACAATTCGGTGAGTGCTACCGTGGACATCGCTCACAGAGAATACCCAACTACGGGACAGGAAGCCAGAAGGCTTTTGCCTGTTTTTTTTTGGCGTCTAACGCGAGATTGAAACGGTTCACGGGAGATTCTTTGCCCGTCCGTGAAAAACGTGGTTTCGGGATGCCCCATCTCGAAGCAATATTCTGGACAAACCAGACACACTCTTACTGCGGCGGGTCCACGCGTATAAACCCCGCGTTGACATTTCCACAGCATCAAGGCAAACTACCCAATCCACTGACCGGAGGCTTTTTAGCACTCGCTAAAGCGAAAGTGCGGCGCCAAAATCGGGTCAGCGGAGGTTGCTGGTCTGCGAACTGGTTCGCGAACATTTTGCCATGACCGAACTGCGGGTCTCCTATACGCTCGATTCGACGCTGGAGACCGTCGACAATGCCGAGCAGACAGCCAGCCGAATCGCGGCTGAAACCGGTTTCGATGAAGATCAGGTCATGCAGATTTCCATGGCCGTGCGCGAGGCCGCCGTTAACGCCGTGCTTCACGGCAACGCTTATGACCCGGAGAAGAAGGTTAAACTCGATTTCGAACGGACCAGCAAAGAACTGGTGATCACCATTCGTGATCAAGGCAAAGGTCTGGATCTCAATAAGATTCCAGATCCCCTGGCCCCGGAAAATCTTTTGAAAACTTCAGGACGTGGAATTTTTCTAATTCGCTCGTTCATGGACGAAGTGCAGATTCATCCGTCCCAGACGGGCACCGAAATTAAACTAGTAAAGCACGTCCACGGCCCAGCCGAGGACGTTAAGGAGGCTTCTCAGTGACCATGAAGAGCACTACTCGTCAAGTGGATGGAGTGAGCATCGTCGATTGCAGTGGCCGAATCACGCTCGGCGAAGGTAGCGTGATCCTGCGTGACACGGTGCGTGAACTATTGTCAAAGGGCCAGAAAAAAATTCTGCTTAACCTCGGCGAAGTGAGCTATATAGACAGTTCGGGGATTGGTGAGTTGGTCAGCGCCTTTACCACGGTCCGCAACCAGGGTGGAGAACTCAAATTGCTGAACCTGACCAAGAAAGTTCACGACCTGCTGCAAATCACCAAGCTGTACACCGTCTTCGACGTCAGAGATGACGAAGCGGGCGCGGTGAAGGCATTCAGCTAAAAATTCGACCGGATTTGCCAGCGTAGGCGCGGGCGTTCACGCCCGTGCCTTTTTCTGTTTCGGGAAAAGTGGAGGTTTATTCCACCCTGCGGCGTTGTTGGTCGCACCGCCAGCCATACAATAGTCCCAGTCACCACTCAGGTTCATGTGCGCATGCTGCCAATTACACTCCGCCGGCGCCAAAAGTCATTTCAATACCGGCTGTTTTCGCTGCTCCTGGCGCTGCTCTTCCCTGCTGCTTTATTTGCCAGCGATTGTATTGCGATTACCGAAGCTCGCCAGCACATTGGAGAAGTGCAATGCGTCACGGGTAAAGTATTGCGCGTAAAACACATCGGCAAAGGGGTCACGCTTTTTGATTTTTGCCAGGATTCCATGGTCTGCCCGTTCACAGTCGTGGTTTTTCCGCACGATCTGAAACGCATTGGAAATGTCAGCCAATTACAAAATCAAGTAATCGAGATTCATGGACCGGTGAAAGAATACGATGGACGAGCTGAGATCGTGCTCAATCAATTGCGGCAGCTCGGAAGGACGGGGCTGCGCATTCCGCCTTTACCGAAAAATTTCGATGTCGAGAATAAAGGTAAATACAGTGCAGGGACGTTCAGTCTGCCAAAGGCCCCATATAAAACTTATCCCAAGAAACAGACGGCAGCGATTCCGATAAACGTTCCTGCGGATCCTGAGTCCGAGAGTGTGGGCCCACCACAGTAATCTCGCCGTTAAATATCGACCCCCCTAAACAAACAGTTGTCATTCCGAGCGAAGCGAGGAATCTGCAGTTCGCTTGAGCGAAATAAACTGCAGATTCCTCGCGTTGCTCGGGACGACTGGCACTGAAAACGGTATGTGGGCTACACCATTCCTTTTCTCAATTCTTCCAACGAGTAGAACGTTCCCCGCCAGACCACTCCGCCGCGGGCCAGTGTCAGAATCATGGAACGCAGCATGATGTAGACGGACAGAGTCGCGCCGAGGGGATGCAGAACAAAATAATATGCCGGAATGTCGGACTCCCGCGACATGCCTACGTAGATCCCGAAGATGGATGCGAGCGCAACCGTGTAAGGTAAACGTGCCCATCCGTGAGCGGTCCAGATTCCTAGGAAGGGCATCAGGTTAAGAAACGCCAGTGCGAACGCCGACAGCAGCGCACGCCATAACTGAAACGACATAATGGCGAAGGAATTCTTGGTGAGGTTGTTTACCATGCCCATGGCGCCGTGCGCCCATCGTAGCGAGATCAGGTCGGCGCCGTAGACGTTGCGCTGCGCGTAGCCGGAATTCTTCACGATTTTTCCCAGCTTCATGTCATCGACAACTTCGAAGCGTAAGGCCTGGTAAGTGCCAACGGCGTCGTATACGCGGCGGCGAATCAGATTGAATGCGCCTACGCCCATGTGGTCTTTGGTCTTCGGATCGGCCACCTTCCATGGTCGATGCCCGAAGACAAAAAGCGTCTGGAAGAAGGCGATCATCATTCTTTCGCCGGGACTCTTCATGATCATGCGCGGAAATAAAACCACATGATCTGCTGATTCAGCTTCCGCGTAGGTTAAGGCTCTCTTCAAGACGTCGGGGCGAAAAAGCACATCGGCGTCGGTGAACAGCAGCCAGTCACCATTCGCCTGATTGGCCGCTGTCCACATGGCGTGTGCCTTTCCCAGCCATCCAGAAGGCAATTCAGTGATGCGAATAATTTTGAGGCGTTCTCTGGCTTCCGGCGTGAGAGCAATTTGATTCATCACTTCACCGGTGCGGTCGGTGGAACGATCATTTACCGCGATGACTTCGTAGTTGTCGTAATCGAGTTTCAGCAACGTGGTGAGAGCGGGAGCAATGTGCGCTTCTTCATTGCGAGCCGGAACAATAATACTGACGCGAGGATTGCCGGCCGGTCTGCGATTCCACTCGGGACGCGAGATATCCGCGACCTTGAGCATGCCCAGAGCGGCATCCAGCAGGCGCGAAAACCAAACCAGTGCGAGAATGCTGCCAACGACCCAATGGAAGACGGTCCAATGAAAATGAATCATTCCGGCTGGCTGCGGAGTGCCGCAAACTGGTTATCTATTCGTACTTCAGGAGCGAAGCGCATGCCGTAAAACAGTATGGCAGAAGAGACGGCCATCGCGATGACCGGCAGAATGAAGGCGGCCTGCAGCGAGCGCTTATCGGCGACGTATCCCATGAGCGTTGGCGAAGGAACGTCGCCCAAAAGATGGAAGATGAAAATATTGACCGCGATCGCGGTGGCTCGGATATGGGCTCCTACTGCGTTAACCAGCGCAGTGTTCAAAGGCGAGGTGTTCAACAGCAGAAGGAACGCAGCCAGGGCGATAGCGGGTATCATCAACCGCCCCTTATTAAATAATCCGACGATCATGACCGGCACTCCTAGTCCCATGCTGACGGCAGAGACAAAATAATACGAGCCTTTCATTCGAGGCAGTAGACGGTCGCCGAGCCAGCCTCCGGCTAAAGACGCCAGAATGCCATCGACCACCACAATTTTGCCGAACATCAAGTTCGCCGACTCCAGGCTGTAGCCGCGCACTCGCGAGAGAAATGTCGGCATCCAGACCTGTATTCCTCCCAGCGAAAATGTCCCCGCAGCCATACCCAGAGTGACCATCCAGAAAGCAGGGTTGTGAATCAAACCGCGAATGCTTCCACGCTCCGGAGTTTCTTGCAAGGAGTCGAATTGGCCGCGCGGCGGCTCGGGAATGAACAACAAAGAGAGAGCCAGCAGGAAGCCCGGGATGGCCGCAATGTAGAACGGAGATCGCCATCCAAAATGAGGACCTAGCTTGCCTCCGAGCAGATAGCCCGCAGCAGTGCCGACCGGGATCGCCAGATAAAACACGCCAAAGATGCGACCGCGCTGGCTTTCTGGAAAAAGGTCGGCAACAAAAGTCGGGGCGATGGTAACGAAAGTCGCTTCCCCGACTCCAACCAAGGTGTGGCGAACCAGCAGCTCCCAGTACGTGTGCGTAACCGCAGTGAGCAAGGTAAGGCCACTCCAGAAAACCGCGCCCAGAATGATGATCAGCTTGCGCGAATACCGGTCAGCAAGCGGTCCGGTGAAGGGCGCCGCGATCATGTAAAAACCGAGAAACGCGCTGGTGAGATAACCTACCTGCGTGTTGGTGAGATGAAATTCGCTCTGCACCAGTGGCTGTACTGCGAACAAAACCGAACGGTCAATATAGTTAAGGAGATTCAGCGCCGTGAGCAGGCAAAGCGCGGTCCAAGGATAAAGTCTCGTCTGAGGCACTTGGCGAAGAAATATATCACGGTGGGTTGCGCAGTTTCGATTTATTCACTGGAATCTGTACATTATTAACGATTGACATTATTAACGACAGTCGTTATGATTGGGACGCATCGTGATTAAGAGTTTCGCAGATCGCACCACTGCGGACATTTGGCGAACCGGCAGAACCCGGGGATCACCGCCGGCAGATATTACGAAGAGAAAACTGGGAATGCTAGATGTTGCACTGCAGATACAGGATTTGAAATGTCCACCCGGAAATCGGCTGGAGAAATTACGAGGCGACCGCCAAGGACAATACAGCATTCGCATCAACGATCAATACCGGATCTGTTTCGTTTGGCGTGATCATGATGCTTACGATGTAGAAGTGACTGATTATCACTGAAGCATTTAGCAGTTGGAGGATTCGATGAGTATTGCGCGAAAGGGTACGCCAAATTGGAGAATCCATCCCGGCGAGATTTTGCGGGAGGAGTTCCTGAAGCCCTTGGCGATGTCTGCTTACGCCCTGGCAAAGCGGCTTCGTGTTCCTCCGCCACGTATCAACGACATTGTTTTAGAACGCCGTGGCATCACCGTGGATACTGCGCTTCGTCTGTCCCGCTTCTTCGGAACTACCGAGCAGTTTTGGTTGAACCTACAGGATGCCTATGACATCGGCCGTACGAGATCGGAATTGGCGCGCGAGTTGGAACGGATCGAACCTCTCCGGGATGTTGACGTCGCTCCTTAATCCTGAGGAAGTCAACAGCTTATCGCAGAGAGCACTGAGAAGAGCCCCGCAGGCCGCGCAGATACCTTCGAGAAGTTCGCTTCACTTACTGTTCTTTGCTTTCGGCCTTGGCCACCGCGCTACGATTACCGTCGAGATTCCGCCGCGCGGACGAAAATCTCCTTTTACCTCAGCCCACACCGGCCGCCCCCATCGCACCACGTCATCCAACACCCGGTTCACAATGTTCTCCTGAAAGATCCCCAGATTGCGGTAGGTCTGCAAGTACTCCTTTAAGGATTTCAGTTCCAGGCAGTGTTTGTCGGGCATATAGCGGATGGTAAGCACGCCAAAATCGGGCAGCCCAGTTTTCGGGCAGACGGATGTGAACTCCGGGTCATCTACTACGATTTCATATCCCGCAAACTGATTTGGCCAGGTCTCGATCTCCGGGAAGTCGGCATCCAGACCCGCCTGGGCATGTACGGACGTGTAGCGAGGTGTTTTGGGCATGCTGATATTCTAAATAGTACCTGTACCAAAGCTCCAAATGGGGCAATGATTTGCGCGTCAATTGTCCGGGTGGCGCATCTAAGTTGATAGGTTCCGCCTAAGATTCCAGAGATCGCAAGTGATACATTAATTGGTCAGCTATTCTGCCAGTTAACAGGGACGATGACGAGCACTAATGCCAGTTTTTTATCGCGGCACCGTTGGATCGGTGCGACCGTTGCAATTGTCGCCGCCGTGATATTGTTCGCGTCTTTGTCACGGGATCCGGCGGTTCCGGTGCGGGCAGTGGCGGCGCAACGTGGCACGATTCGTAGCCTGGTTTCGACTAATGGGAAAGTTGAGCCGCTGGAGAACTTTGAAGCTCATACACCGATTGGAACCACGGTGAAAAAGCTTTTCGTACGGGAAGGCGATCACGTCAAAAAGGGGCAACTGCTGGTGCAATTGAATGACGCAAAGGCGCATAGCCAGGCGGCGCAGGCCAAGGCTCAAGTTTTGGCTGCGGATGCCGATCTTAGCGGTATCCAGAGCGGTGGGAACCGCGAGGAAGTCCTGACGCTGGAATCGCAGATCGTGAAAGCGCGCGCTGACAGTGACACCGCGCAGCGAAACCTCGATGCCTTGCGGCACCTGCAGCAGGAAAATGCTGCGTCTCCGGGCGAGATAAAAGTTGCGGAGGACCAGGTCCAACGCGCCAATGCAGATCTGAATCTTCTTTTGCAGAAGCAGAAAGGCCGTTATTCGCAGCCAGAAATCACTCGCGTGGAAGCACAGAAATCGCAAGCCCAAGCGGCGTATACGGCGGCCGAAGACGTACTGAGTGAATTGAATATCCGCGCTCCGTTCGATGGTGTGGTCTATTCACTGCCGGTGCTTCAGGGCGCGTATGTAAATCCCGGTGACCTGGTATTGCAGGAAGCCGATCTCGCTAAGGTTCGAGTTCGAGCCTTTGTTGACGAACCTGATATTGGACGCCTTGCTCCCGGAGACAAAATAGAGGTGACCTGGGATGCCATGCCCGAACGGACATGGCAAGGCACGGTCACAGTTACTCCGGCGGTCATAAAGCTTCATGGCACTCGCAACGTCGGAGAGACGACCTGCATTGTCGATAACCACGATTTCAAGCTTCTGCCTAACGTAAATGTTGGCGTAACGATTATTACCGCGGAGCATCGCGACGTGCTTACGGTGCCACGCGAGGCGGTGCGACAGGAAGACAGCAAAACTTACGTCTATCAGATCGTGAACAACGAATTGCGTCAACGTTATATCCAGACTTCCATCTCGAATTTGACTGAAGTGGAAGTGACTGGAGGGTTGACCGAGAATGCTTTGGTCGCGCTCGGTCCTACAAATTCCAAGCCGTTGCATAACGGCTTAGCCGTAAAGGTGGTTCATTAAAAAGATGTCTTTAATCAAGAAACTTTCGATCATTTTTGTGCTTGCACTTCTTCCTGCCATTGCCTCCGCCGATGCCGCGGACAGCAAACTGCTGGCCGAAGGCCATGTCGATGATGCTATCGCGTCGCTGCAACGCAAAATCGGCAATTCGCCAAACGACGCTGCATCCTTCAACCTGCTCTGCCGCGCGCACTACTCGCTGAGCGATTGGGACAAAAGCGTTTCCGAATGCGAAAAAGCCGTGGCGTTGGATCCCGGAAACGCTCAGTATCATTTGTGGTTGGGGCGCAGTTACGGGGAAAAAGCGGAGCGTTCGGGTTTGTTGACTGCGGTCAGGCTGGCGAAGAAAGTTCGCAACGAATTTGAAACCGCGGTACAGCTGAATCCGAATGACGTAGAAGCGCGCGTCGATCTGGCCGAGTTTTATATGGAGGCTCCTGCAATCATGGGCGGCGGACGCGACAAGGCCGAAGCTCAGGCTCAGCAACTTGCCTACGCCGACCCGGTCAAGGCTGGTTGGCTCAAGGGGCGCCTCGCCGAAAAATATAAAGACCAAGTCTCGGCAGAGAACGAGTATCGTGCTGCTATCCAAGCCAGCCATGGCGCCGCGGGCGCGTGGTTGAACTTGGCTTCCTTTTATCGCCGGGCTTCCAGCTTTGATGCGATGGAAAATGCTATCGCGCATGCCAGTTCGGCTCCAATGAATCAGCCTCAGGTTCTCATCGAGTGCGCGCAGATGCTGCTTCGTTCCAATCGCAATATTCCAGAAGCAACCGAATTGCTGCGCCGCTACCTTGCGTCCAGTTCTACCGTCGAAGCCGCTCCGGCGTTCCAGGCACATTATCTTCTGGGCACGGCACTCGAGCAGCAAGGCAACAAACCGGCGGCCGCTCTGGAGTATCGCGCTTCGCTTTCCATGGCACGAAGCTTTACACTCGCTCAGAGCGCGCTGGACCGCCTGAATAACCAAGTGGCTGCCGTCGTCAACGCAAATTAAGCCCGTCGACATGCCCAAAAATTGGAAGACCAAACTGATTCATCCCGATGCCCATGCGCCGGAAGGGTTCCATTCTTTATCCACACCGGTATATCGCGGTTCGACCGTAGTATTTCCCAACGCATCAGCAGTGCAGGATACGTGGGATCAGCACGAAGTTGGGTACACCTACGGCCTTTATGGCACGCCGACCACTCTGGAATTAGCAGCCCGCGTTTGCGAACTGGAAAAAGGTTTTCGTACGTTCATCACGCCTGGCGGACAAGGCGCGATTGCCTTGATCAACTTTGCTTTTCTCAAGACGGGTGATCACGTTCTTGTTCCTGATAGCATTTACACTCCAAACCGGAAGTTTGCCGTGGAAATTCTGCGGCGCTTTGGCGTGGAAGTTGGTTTTTATCCGCCGACTATCGGTGCGGGAATCGAGTCGCTGTTCCGCAAGAATACGCGGCTCATCTGGTGCGAAAGTCCGGGTTCAATCACCATGGAAGTACAAGATGTGCCCGCGATTGCTGACGCTGCTCATCGCATCGGAGCGATGGTGGTGCTCGACAACACATGGGCTGCCGGGATTTATTTCGATGCCTTCGCCCACGGAGTCGACGTCACCATGCAAGCGCTGACGAAGTATGTCGGCGGGCACAGCGATTTGTTGCTCGGTTCGATTACCGTTCGCGACGAAGCCGCCTATAAACGCGTGGGCTCGACTCATCAACTCGTAGGCTGCGCCGCCTCGCCCGACGATTGCAGCCTGGCGCTGCGCGGGATGAAGACTCTTTCCGTGCGACTGACGGCGCTTGAACAATCGGCTCTAGATCTGGCGCAATGGCTGGCACAGCGTCCCGAGATCGAATTGGTGCTACATCCCGCGCTTCCTTCGTGCCCAGGCCATGAATTCTGGAAGCGCGATTTCACCGGGTCGGCTGGCCTCTTTTCCATTGTCTTCCAGCGCGAGTTTAGCAGGCAGCAGGTTGTGCATTTTGTGGACGCCTTGGAATTGTTCGAGATCGGATACAGTTGGGCGGGCGTAACCAGCCTGGCTGTCGCTTACGATTTCCACTCTGCTAAGAATCGCCCGGACTATGGACATCGCATCGTGCGCCTCAACATCGGTTTGGAAGATGTAGAGGACCTTCGCGCAGACCTGATGCAGGCGCTGCAGTCGATGCGATGAAGTACTAGCCTATCGCCGAGAAGCATCATTGATGATTTTTCAAGACGTGAGAACAAGTAAGTGATTTCTGCGCGAAAGGCATCCAACAACGCACGAACGTCGTCACATCCAGAGCGTCTCACCTGCTCTTGGCGATGAATTCGAGATAAACTAAGACGCACGCGACCCACGCCACGACGATAATTGCGACCTTCTTCAATAAAGACATGACACAAAGTTTACTCCGCTTTTTCGCTATCGGCTGCCCTCACGATACCTTGCTTGCGGCGGCGATATCAGGTGATGCAGGCAAGAACCGAGATCCCTCGCTTCGCTCGTGATGACAAACGCGTTAGGGTGACAAGTGCGTGGCGATGACACGTATGTAGGGATGACAAGCTCATAGGGACGATAAGCCGACGCGATGGCTGTCCGCCGGCGTGATCCACCTTGGACTCATTTACAATCGCGTTTTGGTCCCGACACTTTTCGGAGGATGAATGCATGAAGACTCGCCCTCGCGTATTGCGCCTTTTCGCGCTGTCCGGTGCTCTTGTATTTTTGTGCGGAATTCTTTCCGCTGAGCAAGTGCCGCTTAAGCGAGCGGTGGAGTTGGCGCTGGCGCACAGCACCACCATGCAGGCCTCGCAGATCGATGAGCAGCGCGCCTTTGCCTCATATCACGAATCCCGTTATCAATATCTGCCGCAGCTAACGGTTGGATCGGGATTAGGCAAGTCTTACGGTTATCCGCTTAGCCTGGAGGGATCCGCGCCCTCGATCGTCAATACTACGGCGCAGTCTGCGTTAATCAATCCTGCGCTGAGAGATTTTGTTCGCGCCGCCAAAACTGAATACGAAGCCACCGGCGTCCAAAGTAAAGACCAGCGAAGTCAGGTTATTCAAGACACGGTGTTGAAGTATGCGGAGCTGAGCAAATGGGAAACGCTGATGACCCACCTTAGTCACGATTACGAAGACGCGCTGAAGATGGAACAGGCGGTCAATGAACGAATTTCGGCAGGCGTGGATAATCCGTTACTTCGCAATCACGCGCGCCTTAATGCTGCCCGGGTTTATTTGCACATCTCGCAGGCCCAGGGCGCGATCGATGTGCTGCGCAACCAACTCGCGCAGTTGACCGGGCTTCCTGCGGCTGCGATCGAGACCGTGCCCGAATCAATTCCGCCATTGCCTGAAGTGAAGCAGGAAGATAATCTTCCTGCCAAAGCCGCGCAGCAAAGTCCATTGATTCAACTCGCCGATCTTCGCGCCACCAGCGCCGCATTCCGCGCCCGCGGCGAACACCGGTCAATGTGGCCTAGCGTTGATTTTGCAGCCCAGTACGCGCTGCTGGCCTCGTTCAACAATTATCAGAACTTCTTCCGCCCAGGCAGCTTCCAGCCAAACAATGCCACGATCGGAGTGGAGGTTCGGTTTCCTTTCTTGAATCCTTCGCAGCGTGCTCGCGCACAAGCCGCCGACGCTACGGCGTTGCACGCCAGAAAGGATGTTGAGACAACCCAGAATCAGGTATCGGACCAGACTTTGAAGTTGCAACGTTCAGTCCAGCAATTCGCGGCTGCCCAGCAGGTCTTCGATCTTGAATACCAGATCGCGAAATCTAATCTTGACGCAGTACAGATCCGCGTTGATTCTGGCAGCGCAACTCTGCACGATTTGGATGACGCACGCAGCCAAGCTCGGGAACGCTACGATGCGTTGCAGGATACGAGCTTCGAACTTGAGCGGGCTCGCATCAGCCTGCTCCGGGCGACGGGCGACCTGGAGGCCTGGGTGGGCGTGGGGAAATAACTTTCGAACTCGAAAAAGCACCTCCCAGTTTGACGCCCAGTTTCCCTGTTGGGCGCATCCTACTGTCCATTCACCGTATCGGTTTTGCTAAATCAGGGATTGGCTTATTACACTGTATTTGCACATATCTGCAGGCATTCAACAGGCCGATGCGGACAGGTACTCGAAGTGTACCTGCCGAACCTGCTGAACCGGCGAGATGTTAAGATAGGCTATATACAAATATGCCTTTAAAAACACTGCTTTTGAATCCGCCGTCATTCGAGAATTTTGACGGGGGAGCCGGCTCGCGATGGCCCGCTACCCGTGAAATTGAGAGTTTTTGGTACCCGGTTTGGCTTGCCTACCCTGCAGGGATGCTCGAGGGCTCTCGATTGCTGGACGCCCCTTCGCATCACGTTTCGGCGGAAGAAACCATCAACATTGCCCGTGATTACGAATTCCTGGTGTTGTTCACCAGTACTCCGGGATTTCCTGGCGATATCCGTCTGGTAAAGAAGATCAAGGAAACCAATCCCAAGATTAAGATCGCGTTCGTGGGACCGCACGTTACTGTTTTGCCGGAACGGTCGCTCAAGGAGTGTCGTGAGATTGATTTTGTGGTGCGCAAGGAATTCGACTATGCGGTTTGCGAGTTTGCCAATGGCAAGCCGCTCGACGAAATTCTGGGTATCTCATTCCTGAAGAATGGCTCGGTCGTGCATACGACGGACCGTCCTGAAGTTCAGGACCTTGATTCCCTACCCCACGTCACCGAAATTTATCGCCGCGACCTGGACGTCACCCGGTATAACGTGCCTTTCCTGCTCTACCCCTACGTGTCTCTTTACACCACTCGCGGCTGCCCGGCACAGTGCACATTCTGCTTGTGGCCCCAGACACTGAGCGGACACCCGTGGCGCAAACGTTCTACCGACGACGTAGCTCGCGAAATGGCCAAAGCCAAGGAACTCTGGCCCGATGTGCGGGAGTTTTTCTTCGACGACGACACTTTCAATATTCAGAAGGTTCGTACTATAGAGCTGTGCGAAAAACTGAAGCCTCTGAAGCTAACCTGGTCGTGCACCTCGAGAGTCACCACCGATTACGAGACCTTGAAGGCGATGAAGGAAGCGGGCTGCCGTCTCTTAATTGTCGGATACGAGTCCGGCGACCCGCAGATTTTAAAGAACATCAAGAAGGGTGCGACTGTCGAACGCGCCCGGCAGTTCACAAAGGATTGCCACAAATTGGGCTTGGTCGTGCACGGTGATTTTATTCTCGGGCTTCCGGGAGAAACTCACGAAACCATTCGTACCACGGTTGCGTTCGCCAAGGAACTGGACGTGGAAACGATTCAAGTTTCCGTAGCCCATGCCTATCCCGGAACCGAACTGTACGATCATGTGGTGAAGAATGGGTTTATGGTTGGCGACAACAAGATGGTCGACGAGGGTGGACATCAACTGGCTCACATTCAGTATCCGGGCTTGCCGGCGGATGACATTATGGAAGCGGTGCATCGTTTTTACGATGAATATTATTTCCGGCCGAAGGCAGTATTTCGCATTTTGCGAAAAGCAGCTTTCAACAGCGTGGATCGCAAGCGCCTCTACAAAGAAGCGAAATCTTTTCTCCAGTTGCGCGCCTCGCGTCACAAATGGGTAAAGGACAAACGCGAAAAGGACGATTCCGCTGCAGCCGTGGCCGCCGCGAAGGCGTGACGGGCTGTATCAGAAACTCATTGATAAAGTAGATGCTTTGAAAGGGCGCGGCTTCGGCTACGCCGAAAGCTCATTTTCAGATTGAGGGGTAGTCTGGCCCCATAATGTTTGGTAGCTTCCAGCCGCGCTGTCCGGGACAGACAATGTGACCTTTCGCAGGTATCTGGTGCTCGCCGCAGTGACGCTGTGCGCGTCCATTGGCGATTCGCTGCTTTCCCGGGGCATGAAGCAGTTGGGCAGCATTTCCTTGCACCATCCTACTGATTTGATCCTGGCTGTGCTGAATCCTTCGGTCGCCGTGGGAATTCTGCTCCTGCTGGGATTTTTCGCGTCATATATGACGGCCCTGTCCTGGGCTGATCTGACTTACGTTCTTCCCGCGACTTCGCTCGGCTACGTTTTGCTCACGCTGATTGCGAAGTTTTATCTGCACGAAGCGGTGACGATCTCGCGCTGGATTGGAGTTCTTTTAATCTCAGCGGGCGTGGGATTCGTTACGCGAGGCCCCGCGCTCACGCGCCAACCAGAAAACGCTCAGCCTGATGGTGCAACATACGGAACCGCTTCCGCGGGTAAAAGACCATGAAGCAAGCCTACGCGTGGGGTGCAATTGCCGCGATAGTTTTGTCGTCGACCACCGGCGATGTTCTGCTCTCCCTCGCTATGAAGCAGGTAGGGGACGTGGGCGCACTGTGGCGGCAGAGCGGCCTGTGGACTGTCCTGGCACGGGTCTTGCGCAACCCGAATTTTCTGCTCGGCGTTCTCGCCATGACTACCGCCTTCTACAGCCTGCTGTTCGGGCTCTCCTGGGGCGACGTTAGCCTGATCGCGCCAGCTTCAGCATCTCTCACTTTTGTTACCAATGCAGTCGCGGCTAAGATTTTTCTTCACGAGCGTGTAGACCGTCGCCGCTGGATGGCGGCGCTCCTTGTGGCTGGAGGCGTGGTCCTATTGGCGGCGTAAACTTAACACCTCGTACAGACACCGTTTTCCTACCGGGGTCGTGTACCATGAGCAAGCCTAATGATGTTTGCTGACCTCGCATTATCGAGGCGCCTGGAGCGCGCAGAAGCTCAGTCGTGTGTCGAATTTGCGGAGGCGCAGCGTCGCTTGCATCCTGAGAGCCGTGCTGCGTGGATTGAATGTGCCGGCGCCTATGCCGTCTTCAGTGGCGTCGACTCTCCTATCACCCAGAGTTTCGGGCTAGGAATATTCGAGGAACTCAGCCCAGGCTCGCTGGACACGATTGAGCGCTTTTTTCGCGATCACGACGCTCCGGTGCTTCATGAAGTAAGCCCACTCGCTGGCGTCGCCGCGCTGGACTTGCTTTGTCGGCGCAACTACCGGCCGATCGAGATCAGCAGCGTCCTTTACCGGTCTGTGGAGCCTCCCGACACTGAGCGCGATAGTCATATCATCGTACGCGTCATCGCACCGGAAGAAGCTCAAGTTTGGACGGAAGTAAGCGCGAGAGGATGGGCGCACGAACACCCGGAACTTCTGGATACCGTTCTGCAGCTGGGAGCCATAATTTCTGCGCGCCAGCACAGTCCATGTTTTCTCGCGGAACTCGATAACCAACCCGGCGCCGCCGGTGTGCTGAGCATGCACGACGAAGTTGCTGTGTTTGCGGGGGCGTCGACCGTTCCAGAGTTACGTCGTCGTGGTCTGCAAGCCGCGCTGCTTCAGGAACGCATGCGCTACGCCTTCGATCGCGGATGTGATCTAGCAATGATAGTGGCCGCGCCCGGCAGCGAATCCCAGCGCAATGCCGAGCGTAACGGATTCCGAATCGCCTATACGCGCACGAAGTGGAAGTTGTTCCCATAGGCGGCGCTCGATTTGATTGGCGGGTACCGCGCTCCTTGCAGCTTTTCGCAAGTGGCGCTGATTGAGCGACAGCCCGGAGATTGACGACGTAGCTATCCGAACAAGCGCATCAATCCGGCTGCGGGAAGATTTGGCGCAAGGAACGAGGCGTCTCTTATCCCTGTGGCTCGCGCCACAGATTCCGCGGCGATGTACCCGCTGCGAACCGCACCTTCCATGGTGGCGGGCCAACCGGTCGCGGTCCAGTCTCCAGCTAGAAAGACTCTTGGCCAAACCGTTTCCGCGTGCGGACGGTAGGCATCCACGCCAGGCTGCGGCGAGTAGGTTGCGTGAACTTCCTTGATCACTGTTGACTTCACGAGGTTCGCTTCACGTGCGCCGGGGAAAAACTCGCGCAACTCCGTCAATGCGAGGTTGACGATGTCTGTCCGTGATTTTTCGACCAGCGTCTTCGATGAGCTCACGACCAGTTCCACATAGCTGCCGCTCGCATTCTCGCTTCGTCTTAGCAGCTTCGACTTGTGGAACATCCATTGAATGGTTCGGTCCAATAAGACCGCATGATCGAGGTCGGTGATTTGGCGATCGAACCAGAGGTGAATTCCAGTGATGGGGGAAGTCTCGAATCGCGCCAGCGCCTGCCGCAACGGCTCTGTGCTTGGAGTCTGAGGTACTATGCTGGACAAAATATCGAATGGAACTGCGAATACAACGTAGTCGAAGCTCAACTCATTGCCCGACACTGTCAGGTTCACTTTGTCGGACTGAGGCGAAAAAGATTCTACACTGCAGCGGAATCGGATCTCGCCCCCGCGTGTGTTGATGTAGCCGCCAGCCACGCCATATAAATCGGTTAAAGGAACGCTGGGTACGCCCATCCGGCCGGCGGCAGCCGATTTCAGAAACGATTCCCGCACCACCTGCGCGGCGTGCGAAACTGACATGCGATCCAGATCTTCGTTCAATGCGCTCACTAGAATCGGCTTCCAGAAGCGCTCGATCGCTTGTTTGGTTTGTCCGTGACGGTGTAACCACGCTAGAAAAGATTCACCGGTATCTCGCGTTTTGGCAGGAGCCAGAAATGCCATGGCCGCACCAACCGAAAGTTTGGCCGCCAAGTTCAGACAGGCAGCGCGCAAGAAAGCAGGCGCGTTATGGCAAGGCGCGGGCAGCGCGGACGGCCCGATTACCGAGGCGCGTCCGCCCGGTTCAAGGAAAGTCAGCCGGTCGTACCAGCGAATGTTGTTTTCAACGCCCAGCTGTTCATAAAACCTGATGAGATTGGTGCAGCAACTTAACAACACATGCTGGCAGTTGTCCACCACTTCGCCGGTCCCGGGATGCTGGTAGGAGGAAGCGCGTCCGCCAAGATAAGCACGGCGTTCAAAGAGGGTGACGCGAAAGCCGCTGCTGGCAAGGGCGCAGCCCGCGGCCAGCCCGGCCAATCCACCTCCCACCACGGCTACTCGGGAATTTTGTGCCGAGCTCTGATTCATCAGGAGAGGCGCTTCAGGAAGCCTTTAGCCAGAATCCCGAGCTTTTCACGGACGGTGAGGCTGACCTTAACACTGAACACGTCGTACTTGCGCAGCGCAATTTTTTCCAGCAGCCGCTGATAGATTGTCATCAGCACCCAAAGCGCAGGTTGGCTGTCCTCTTCGACGAGCGGAATAAGCTCATCTCCGGCGCGATAGTACTCCCGGGCGCGATCGGCTTCCATAGCCAGCAGCGGACTGAATAAAGCGGGATCGGATGCAGAGCGTAACGCGGAAAGTGAAATCCCGAACCTCTCCAAATCCTCTTGCGGCAGATAAACGCGGCCCATCGCGACATCTTCTTTTACATCGCGAATAATGTTGGTGAGTTGAAAAGCCAATCCCAGACGCTCCGCCAATGATTCCGCAGCCGGATCGCGATACCCGAATATATGAATGCAGACCAGTCCCACTACAGAAGCGACCCGGTAACAATACTGGTAGAGGTCGTCGAACGTCCGATAGTAAACGCTGAGCCCGTCTGGTGCGGGGGTTCCCGCCCTCAGACCCTGATCGTTGCTCGGGTCTCCTGCGAGATCCATGGCCGTACCGTATGCCAACTGATCGAGCAATCCAAGCCGAATGTTGTAGCGGCGCTGAGCGTCGGTTAAAGCCAGCAGTACCGGCTCATCTGTCGGCTGGCCAGATTGCGCGCGGTGAAATGCATCCAGCCATGCTGTAAGTTTCTGCCGCCGCTCAAACTGCGAAAGAGACTCGTCGTCGGCGATATCATCGCAGCGACGCATAAAGGCATAAACCGCGCATAATGCCTGACGCTTGGCTCGCGGCAGCACTAAGAACGCGTAATAGAAGTTCTTGGCGGCTGACCTCGTGATGCTGCGGCAAACCGAATAGGCAACCGCGAGCTGCGATTCCGTTGGCGCGAATGGTGTGGGCGCGGATTGCACGGCACTGCTCATTTCCGTTTTCCCCGCAGCATCTTTCTCCATACCACGCGCCCTACCAGCGCCAGTTTGCGCGATTTTGAAATCGATGGACGGCGACCGAGCACGTTGTACCCCTGCGCCTCGATTGCGTTCAATATTTCCTGCCCGCCACGACTGAACAGTTCGATGTCAATTGACAGGTCGCGATCCACCTGCTCAATCAGCGGCAACCCGCGGCGAAACCAATCGCGCGCTCGATTTACCTCGAACCGCATCATGTCACAAAAAGCGGACGTATTACGTTGCGCGGCAATATCATCTTCGGTGACACCGAACCGGCGCAGGTCCTCAAGCGGAAGATAGATGCGGCCATTGGAATAATCGACGCTTACGTCCTGCCAGAAGTTTGCTAGTTGTAAAGCGGTGCAGGTGAAATCGGAAAGCGCCTGGCGTTCCGCATCCCGGTAGCCACAGACGTAGAGCACCAAATGTCCAACGGGGTTGGCGGAGTAATGGCAATAATTCAAGATATCGCTGAACGTCGCATAGCGCGAAACTCTCTGGTCCTGACGAAATGCAGTTAGCAGATCAACAAACGTTTGTTTCGGAATTTCGCACTTCCGCACTGTCTCTGCCAAGGCCACAAATACGGGATGCCGCGGGCTTCCGGCATAGCAAGCATCAAGTTCGGCCTCCCATTGATCAAGCAATTGCAGCGAGGCATTTGGATCTCCGACTTCGTCTCCTAGATCATCCGAGATGCGGCAATAGGCATAAACATTGAAGAAATCCTGCTGCAGCCGCTTTGGCAAAAACCAGCTCGCCACGGAGAAGTTTTCGTAATGCGAGCGCGCCAGCCGCTGGCAATATTCTTGCGCGTCGGCCAGCGCCGGGGCTTGCGCGGGAATCGCGTATTCGATTGGAAGCGCGCTCCATCCCGATGTTGAGGTAATTGCAGCCGTCCGGGAGTCGCTGGCTAAGGATGGCATAATCAGTGTAGGCGCGGGCGTCAACGCCCGTGCAGCGGAAACTCCTTAGTGCCCGGGAATGATGGCGGTTTTGATATCGCCATTGCGATTCAGCATGTGATGGAAAACTTGCTGCAGCCGCGAAAGCGGCGCTTCGCCGGTAATGTAATCAGTGGAACGAATTTTCTTCTCCGCAATCAGAGCAAATGCCCTGCGCACGGTTTCTGGCGTGTGATGGAATGTGGCTTTGAGTGTCACCTCTGAGTAATGCAGCCGGTTGGTGTCAAGTTGCACTTTGGTTCCGCTGGCGCAACCACCGAAGAAATTCACCGTACCACCTTTGCGCACCATATCTATAGCCATTTCCCATGCTTCTGGACGCCCCACCGCCTCGACAACCACATCGCTACCGCGATTCTCCGAAGAAAGCCGGCGCACCGCTTCGACGGGATCTTTTGCCTTGGTAATCTGCACGACATCGTGCGCGCCCATGTGCTTCGCTGCCTGCACTTGCGCATCGCGTTTCACGACGGCAATCACATTACAGCCAACCGCTTTGGCGACTTGAATAAACATCAGCCCAATGGGACCGCCTCCCACTACCGTGACGGTGTCGCCAATTTCCACTCCGGTCTCATGCAGGCCGCGCAGCACACAGGCCAACGGCTCAACCATGGCTGCTTCTTCATAGCTCACATCCGGTGGAATGGCGAGCATATTGATTTCGACAATGCGCCGCGGGATGCGAATGTACTCGGCATAGGCGCCGTTGTTGAATAACAAGTCTTCGCAAAGATTGGCTTGATGCTTCGAGCAGTAAAAACACATCTGGCACGGCGCGGAATTCAGCGCCACCACGCGCATGCCTTTCTTAAACCCGCGCACCCCTGGGCCGACTTCTTCAATCACTCCGGCCAGTTCGTGTCCGAACAACGCCGGAGGAACAATCATGCGCGCATGGTAGCCACGTTGATACACCTTCAGATCGGTTCCGCAAGTCAGCGCGACCTGTACTTTGACCAACACTTCACCATCGCCCACGCGGGGAATGGGCACACGCTCGATTTTTACGTCCTCCTTGCCGTAGAGGACGGCTGCCGTCATCTTTCCGTTCACTTATTTCCTTCCCACGAACTGCCCGACTGAATCACAATCTTCATCGAATCCGGCTGCGGATGAGCGGCCAATTGCAGCGCCTCAACACTGTCTGACAACGAGAAGCGGTGGCTGATCAAACCTTCCAAATCCATCTCTCGACCCATCACAAAACGCACCGAAGCATCCTGCAAATCCACGGATGCGCTATAGGATCCCAATAATTTTTTCTCATCCACGCATACCGAGGCCGGGTCAATCGTTGCCTCGCCCCGAACTGTCTGGGCGAATAGCAAAATCCGTCCTCCCGGACGCACTGCATCCATGGCAGTCCGAATCAGGACGTTGCCCCCTACCGCTAGAATCGCGGCATCAGCGCCCCGGCCGTCTGTCTGCTCCCGCACCGTTTTTACTGTGTCGGCGCGTGAAGCATCGATCGCATCACTTAGACCGTACGTTTTAGATATTGTAAGCCTCTGAGGATGCAAATCGGAAGTCATTACCCGGGCCCCTGCCCTTTTGGCCAATGTACTCAATACGATACCAATTGGTCCCTGTCCAATTACTAGAACACTTTCGCCGCGCACAAGTTGCAGTGTTTCGATGCCCTTCATGCAGGTGTTCACTGGCTCGACAAAACACGCCTGCTCGAACGAAATTCCATCAGGTATGCGAACTGTACCTTGACGAACAATCCAATCCATCACCCGAACATACTCGGCGAAGCCCCCGCCAGCGGGCTCAAAGCCAGCCGTGCAGCCGACTTTCTTGTAAATCTCGCACTGGGCAAAGGTCTTATGGCAGCAGTAGAAGCATTCGCCGCACGGAATATGATGGAAAACGACCACCCGGTCTCCTGGCTTGAACTGGCTGACCTCCGCGCCCACAGCGGCGACTACCCCTGACGTTTCATGTCCGAAAATGCGCGGGGCCGAATGCGATCCGGTGGCGATTTTCTTCAGATCGGTTCCGCAGATGCCGCAGGTGTGTACACGCAGCAGCAACTCTCCAGGACCGATCTTTGGCACCGGAACCGTCTCCACGCGAACATCGTTTATGCCGCGGTACACCGCGGCCCGCATCGTGGCCGGGATTATCCGCTTGGTTTCGTCTAGAGTAAATTGTTTTGCAATCGCCATTAGTCAATTCATTCTTTACTCATTGGATGCAACTCGGTTGCAGAAATGCCTGGTTTCTTCGCATCGTTGAGGTATCGGGCCAACTCGGCACAGAGTGACTTGGATGCTTTCGCGCTGTTTGCGGCAAGCTGGATAACAAGCGGCCAAAGCCACGGGCGAAAAGTGGCAAAGATGACAAACCTGCCAGTCCGAAACTGACCATGTCGATCCACAAAGCGATTCATCGCAGGCATGGCAAAGCCGCTTTCATCCGAAATCGCTTTCACCGCCATGAAGGGAACATTACGCGCCTGTGCGCCGCGGGCTACAGCGGCTCCTTCCATATCTACGGCCTGAGCGCGATACGATTCAGCGAGCTTACGCTTTTGTTCCGCGCCCGCAATTTCAGTAGCGCTGACGAGCACACCGGAGCCGGTCATGGTGTCCACAGTGCTTCCGTCTCTGGCGTCAATCACCAACCTCGGCGAAAAAATCTGGCCGACCTTCAACGCTGGATCAAGTCCGCCCGCGAATCCAACCGACTGCACGAGCTCGGGTTGGTATAGCGCGATCGCCGCTTCGGCAGCGCGACGCGCGGCTTCTGCTCCAATTCCTCCGCACACCAGCACAGCGTCACCGTTCTCAAAAAACGTAAACTGGCGACCTTCGTATCCGCGCTCGGCCCGACGCCAATGCTTAATCAGCGCAACAACCTCACGTTCGAGAGCTGCCACCATCGCGACTTTGACCGAGTTTGCCACTTCCATCCTTGCGAAATGCATCCTGAGCTAAGACATCAAGTCAACAATGAATGTCATTCTGAGCGCAGCGAAGGATCTCTGCATTCTTCCTCCTCGGTCACCACACATTTCAATAAACCTCGCTACGGCTTTCCTATCCTGCTCACAATCTCTTCTACAAGTGTATAAGGATCGCGCTTATGTTCAGCCACTTCCGCGGCGTAACGCGCTACGTTGCCATCTTCCATGTGTTCGCGAGCCTTTTCCAGCAACGCGTCCCGCAGCATCTCGACCAGCCGTTCCTGCCAATTCTCAATGTTGTGCTGGAGGACCAGATCTTCTTTCGTCAGATACGCTTCATATTCCGCGATGGCCGTGGCCAGTTCGCTGATTCCAGTTCCCTCGCTCGCCACCGTCTTCACAATCGGCGGAGTCCAGTGATCGCTGCGCGCCGCCAGCGACTGCAGGGCGCGAATCTCGCGCTCTACCCGCTCGGCACCTTCTCGGTCGCTCTTGTTAATCACAAAAATATCGGCGATCTCCATGATGCCAGCCTTGATGCTCTGCACATCATCGCCCATGCCCGGAACGAGAATTACCACGGTGATATCGGCCAGCCTCACGATATCAACTTCATCCTGCCCCACGCCGACAGTTTCGATCATAATCAAATCCCGGCCGGAAGCATCCATTACCGTGGTGACATCGGCGGTGGTTCGCGCCAGACCGCCCAGAGAACCACGCGTAGCCATGCTACGAATGTAAATCCCGGGATCAGAAAAATGATCCTGCATGCGAATACGATCGCCGAGAATCGCCCCGCCGGTATAAGGGCTAGTGGGATCGACGGCAATAATTCCAACCGTGCGATTCTCTTTCCGATAGTGTTTGGCCAGTTGATCGACCAGAGTGCTCTTGCCCGCGCCCGGCGCACCAGTGAGGCCCAGAACCCGCGCATGCCCGGTTTGCGGGAACAACGCCTTCAGCAGTTCGGCCCAACCCGGCGAGCGGTTCTCCACCATGCTGATAGCGCGCGCCAAAGTCCGCGAATTCCCAGACCGCAGCTCTTTGATCAATGAATTGAAGTCGTGGTCCAATCTGTCAGTTTAAAGCAGAGTGGCGAAGGCGAGGAACTTTTCCGTGGTTCGGAGGACGAGCGAGACTCCCGTCCTCCCCCGTACCGTCGTCTTGAATTAATTCAGTCCTTCAGTAACTGCCGCGCAATCACCAGTCGCTGCACTTCGCTCGTTCCTTCGCCGATGGTGCACAGCTTAACGTCGCGATAGAACTTTTCCGCCGGATAATCCTTGATGAATCCATATCCGCCGTGGATCTGCACGCCCTCGTTCGCGCAGCGCACAGCCACTTCGCTGGCATACAGCTTTGCCATGGACGATTCAAGCGTGCTCTTCGACCCGGCGTCTTTCATAGAGGCTGCCCGGAACGTGAGCAGTTTCGCCGCTTCGATCTCCGTCGCCATATCTGCCAGCTTCCACTGGATTGCCTGGAATTCACTGATCGCTTTGCCGAATTGTTTGCGCTGTTTGGAATATTTGAGCGCAGCTTCATAAGCTCCTTCCGCCATCCCCAGTGATAGGGCCGCGATGGAAATGCGTCCACCGTCCAGCACGCGCATGGCGTCGACGAAGCCCGCGCCCTCTATGCCCAAGAGATTTTCCGCAGGAATTACACAATCCTCGAAGATCAACTCGGCAGTATCGCTGGCGCGCAGGCCCAGCTTGTTTTCTTTTTTGCCCGGACGAAACCCCTTGGCTCCTTTCTCAACAATGAAGGCCGAGAGCCCGTGGGTGTGGGCCGCGCGATCCGTCACCGCAATCACGACCAGCACGTCGGCGTAGTGGCCATTGGTGCAAAAAGTTTTGGTGCCGTTCAGCACCCAGTTGTTCCCCTTGCGCACAGCGGTCATTCGCGCGCTGCCCGCGTCCGATCCGGAAGACGGTTCGGTGAGCCCCCATGCACCGATGTGCTCGCCAGTTGCGAGCTTGCTGACATATTTTTTTTTCTGTTCCTCGGTGCCGGCGAGAAAAATGTGGTTCGAGCACAGCGAAGTATGCGCCGCAACGATAATTCCGACCGAACCGTCAACGCGCGAAAGTTCTTCGATCGCGGTGACATATTCGATGTATCCCATGCCAGCGCCACCGTATTCCGCGGGAAAAACTGTGCCGAGCAGGCCCAACTTGCCTAACTCTTTGATCGTAGCCAGCGGAAAGTCTCCTGCCTCATCCCACTTCATGACGTTGGGCGCGATCTCGCGCTCGGCAAATTCGCGCACGCTCTTCTTGAGTTGAAGCTGTTCTTCGTTTAGTAGAAAATCCAAGACTCCTCCGGTCGATTGGCAGCCCAGTCGCGCTCAGACGTTCCTCTCGCGCGACTGGTTCGAAACATTTGATTAGAGCATAGTGGCGAAAAGAGGGAAAGTGACCTTTGGGTGAGCAACTGCGCCGTATACGCTGCTGATCGGTTCGTTATCGGGATCCGTCCGGCGGTTTTTGCGCGCTCACTACTGGTACCATCCACACCGCGTATCCCCTCGGATCGCGAACGTTGGCAATCATTTGATTGAAATATGCCTCTGCGGAGTCGCGCGAAATTGGCGTCAGCTCTCCTATCGGCTCGGCATACCCGTCGCGCCACGCAGTCAGGATTGCGGCGAACATCTCCCGCGGTACGCGTACCGTATCCACGATGACATAGTCCACCGTAATCGCTTGGAGTTTCATTGCAGCGAGAATACTGAATGTGTTGCGTCCGATAAATAAGTCTGTCCCAGTCTTCGCCTCAAAACTCGGTGGAACCACATGCCAGAAGTCGCGTGGGTCGAGCGCGCCCCGTTGGAAATGCAGCATGCCGTAATCCTCGGGAATGAGATGCAGATATCCCCCGGGTCGCGTCACCCGCGCCAACTCAGCCAGTACGCGGTCGGGATGCGGAATAGAATGGGTTACATGGCGGCACACGGTCAGGTCAAAGCTGTTGTCGGAAAATCCTAGTTCGAAGACGCTCCGGTGTTCGAACTTTAGCCGGGTTGCAAGGTTGGCGTAGCGTGACCTCGCCAAGTCCAGGTGGTGATCAACAATATCGATGCCGATTACTTGTGACCGCGGAAAAAGCTCAGCCAGCCGCGAAGATCCCTCGCCGGTCCCGCAACCGGCATCGAGAATTCGGGGCGCGCGCGGAATTTCGTAGCGACGAATCAACTGCTGTTCCTGCGGCCAAATTGCGCGAGCTTGCGCCTCCAAGCCTCGCACCATGGACTCGTCTGCCATCTGCTTGGCCTGAGGATTGAGATCAGCCATAACCTCTCCTGCGCAAAACCAATTCGCCCGCGTCTTTTTCTTGTTTTAAGCAGGAACCTCGAGTGTCCGAGAAGAAATAAACCGCTCGAATACTTCGTTAGAGAGAAGCCGGCCGCGTGGCGTTAAACGAATCACGTCTGCTTCTCTCTCTATCAATCCCATTCCCACAAAATCTGCAATGGTCTCGGAAAACTGTGCAATCGCTTCTTGGCTAAATGTGACTGCCACCTGCTGCAGATCAACACCTGAGTTCAGCCGCAGGCCCAGAAAGAATGTCTCCTCAAGGGCACCCCTTGGCGCGATTTGAGTGCGACTCGGCAGTCCTCCAGCCACGTACGCTTCTAGTGAATCCGGAGTGGAAAATCGCGCCGCCGCGCCTTTGACTCCCAATAGCATCGAGTGCGCATCGACGCCAAATCCCAAATACGGTTGCCGCGTCCAATATTTCAAATTGTGCTTTGACGCGAGTCCCGAACGCGCAAAGTTCGAGATTTCATATTGCCGTACTCCCGCCGCTTCCAGCCGCTTACACGCCATCAGATATAAATCCGCTGTGAGGTCTTCATCCGGGACAAAATGAGCATGATATTTTGCGCCCCCAGCGATCAGTTCGCGTCCCAGACGAGAATCCTCATCGACTTCGAGCATATAAACGCTGGCATGCGGTGCTTGGCTGGCAATGGTTTGCTCCACGGAAAACATCCAGCTATCGACAGTCTGATGCGGCAACCCTGCGATCAGATCAATATTGATGTTCGTAATCCCCGCCCCACGCAAGCGAGCAACGTCTTCGAGAACCGTTTCCCGATCATGCAAACGTCCGACCGCAGACGCTTCTCGATCGACAAACGATTGCACCCCGAGGCTCACCCGATTCACGCTACATAGTTGCAGGCCTTCGATCGCTCCCGGTTTTAGCGTCCCTGGAGCGCATTCGACGGTAATCTCGGCGCCCGGCTCAACCTGGAAATTTTGCATGATGGTAACAAACACCCGCCGCAATTGCGTTACATCGAGTAGAGTAGGAGTTCCGCCGCCCAGGTAAATGGAGTCGACAATACGCTCATTGCGCGCGCCCATCTGTGCTACAGTCTCTGAGGCACGTTCGATGTCAGCGCAAACGCGGTCCACGTATCGCTGGAAAACCGAACGTGAGAAAACGTCGGATGCAAAATTGCAATAGCTGCACTTGGTGCGACAGAACGGAACCGACACATAGAGGCCAAGGGACATTTGTAATGATTATCCCATTTTCCCCGCACGGCGCGGTGCCCGGCTGCATAGTAACGCTGTCGCCTAAACTGCGGAACTTACTCGTAACCGCCGGGTTTCTACGGTAAGGACTTCGAAATAGGAACTACAAACTAACAATGCTTCCGCGCGTGGTTATCACTGGGATGGGCGTGGTCAGCCCCAATGGCATCGGCAAGGAAGCATTTTGCCGCGCCATTCTTGCAGGCAAGTCCGGAGTGAAACGCATTTCGCGTTTCGACACTTCGGACCTACCCGTCCATATTGCCGGTGAGATCCCCGAATTCGACGAACTTGCCTGGGTGGACGCTCGGGAACGCAAGCACGTTTCTCGTGTCGTGCCCTTGGCGGTAGCCGCATCGAGCGAGGCTATCCAGGACGCCGCACTTGATCCGGCAAGCATGTCGATGGATGAGAAACGTGAAATCGGTGTCATCCTCGGTACCGGCGGCGGGGCTCAGGAATTCTCTGAAGAGCAATATCGATTGTGGCATTCGGGCCAGATAAAGCATGTCAGCCTGTTCTGCATCCCCAGTGGAACCATGGGTACAATTCCCAGCGAAATCAGCATGCGCTTTGGTTTTCGCGGCTATAGCCACGTGGTCACGGCAGGCTGCACTTCATCCACTGACGCCCTCGGTTATGCGTATCAACATATTCAGGCGGGCGTGCAGCCAATGTTTTTGGTCGGTGGCGTCGATTCGCCGATTACCGCGGGCATTATCAAAGGCTACACACTGCTGCGCGCGCTTACTCAGTCGTGGAACCATGCCCCAGAACGTGCCTCGCGACCATTTTCGGCAGACCGCGACGGATTTGTGATCGCTGAAGGTTCGTGGATGTTCATCCTCGAAGACTACGTACACGCGCGCGCCCGAGGCGCACGCATCTACGCTGAGATTGCCGGCTACGCTTCCACCTGCGAGGCCTTCCACCGAGTGCGAATGAGCGATTCGCCAGAAGAGCCTGCCCGCGCGATTACCATGGCCCTCGAAGAGGCAGGCATAGCAGCGGAAGACGTGCAATACGTGAATCTGCACGGCACTTCGACCGAAATGAACGATCGCGTGGAGACTAGCGCTTTGAAACTGGCTCTGGGAGCGCACGCGAACCGGATTCCAATGTCTGGACTCAAATCACAAATCGGACACGCGCAAGGCGCCTGCGGCTCAGCCAGCCTCGCAGCAACTTTGATCGCCATGGAGCACGGAAAGATTCCGCCGACCGTTAACCTCGACGTCGCCGACCCCGAATGTGATCTGGATTACGTGCCCGACATCGGCCGTGAAGCTGAAATCGAGCACGCGATCTGCAACTGCGTAGGCTTTGGATCTAAGAACTCGGCGCTGGTGTTGAGAAAAGTCGCGTAGAAGCACACCTGGTGCGAATCCATATAAATCGGACCCGCGAGGACGCTTGTCCTCTATTGCTAGTTGGTTCTGCTAACATCTATTTTGAGCTCGAAGGAATCTCAGATGGTACGCGGCATAGTTCCTCGCCAACCTGCAAAGACCGGCCATCAAAAAGGCGCGCAACACCCAGTGCAAAAAAAGACCTCGTTTCGCCCTGGGCGGCCCGGCAGCACGCAAATCTCGAAAAAGTCGCCGACAGCAAAAGGCGCGAAGAAGTACGATCCGCTTGCTCCGGACCGTGTGGCTGAAATTCTGAATCGGCTTGACCAGCTTTATCCCGACGTGACGTGCGCATTAACGCACAAAAATGCGTGGGAATTGTTGGTGGCGACTATCCTGTCGGCCCAGTCGACTGATGTGAACGTCAACCGGGTGACTCCGGAATTGTTCCGCAAATACCCGACGGTCGCGGACTTTGCAGCGCTGGCTCCCGAGCAGTTGGAGCCCGATATACGTTCGACCGGATTTTTTCGTAACAAGTCAAAGGCGGTGGTGGGCGCTGCAAAGCTACTGGTCAACGAATTCGGCGGAGAGGTTCCGGACGACTTCGCCAAGCTTCTTACTTTGCCCGGCGTGGCACGCAAGACAGCCAACGTTGTGCTGGGCACGTGGTTCCGTAAAGCTGAAGGCGTGGTGGTGGATACCCATGTAACCCGCATCGCGCGCCGACTCGAACTGACGACGAACTCCGACCCGGTAAAGATTGAACAGGATTTGATGAAAGTGATTCCGCGTGAAAAATGGATTTCGTTCGCGCACCAGATCATTTGGCATGGGCGCAAGTTATGTATAGCCCGACGGCCTAAATGCGTGGATTGTCTACTCGAGAATATCTGTCACGCCGCAGACAAAACCTGGAGCACTGTTGAGATCCACAAGAACGCGAAGTTGTGACTTGGAGCCCTCGCTTACTTCTGGGCATTGGTGACTGCGGAAACCATTCGCTCGGCAGCTCCTACAACGCGACCCTGTCCTGACTCCTGCAGGAACGCAATTAGTCGCAAATTGCCAGAATCCACACCGGGGTCGAGTTTGATGTGCAAATCTTGCGCGAAGGTTTTTCCTTTGCGCACCGTTCCCACCTTCACGATACTTTTTACTACTGCAGTATGTGACAATTTGCGTCCAGCATTCTCACCGCGAGCAACTTGCGATTCAGCACGGTTAAGCGCAACAGCAACATAAACATCCGCGTCGCGGAGTCCTAGAGATGGCGAAAGTTCGTCAGTTTCCAGATGAGCTAGCAAAACGTTGGGTGAGCCCAGTGACACAGACGACAAGTGCAGCGCAACCTTTGGATCGGTTAAAGCTTTGCGCAGGGCTTTGTCGGCTTGAGCTGTATCGCTGCCAAGAAACTGGCTGCTTCCATCTACGATCATTTGAGGAGTGTAAACATCATTCAGACCAAGACGCCTGGCATACACACCTTGGCGGTCGCTGTAGAAGCGGGCGGAATACGGGTCCTTCCAGCCTTCATGGTTCCAGTAATCGACGTGTTCACTAAGAACGATCATCTCTTCTCCCGCTATAGGTTGCTCATCCAATTTTTGCAGGAGCGCATCTGCTGGAGGACAACTGGAGCAACCTTCCGAAGTGAACAATTCCACCAGCACAGGAGTGCGTCCATTGGAACCTGCTGGCAAGTCAGAAGCGGGCATTAACGTCGCGGTAAGCAGGAACAAGAAAGCGGCAATAGGAACAATCTTCATTTTGATCGGCAATTGCCTCCCTGCTTGGTTGGATGCAAAAGCGGGATGAAAGTTAGCAAATCGATCCTCACGTCATCTAAGTCCAACGAAACCAGCGCAAAGCAAGGGCGAAAGAAATTCCTCCCCAAAGCAGCAGGATCAACAGGCGGCCCGTTTGGCTGCTTAATGCAGCGCCTTCGAGAATGGTAGCGCGCAACGCGTCGTTCAGCGCGGTGAGAGGGAGCGCATGAATGAAGGGATGGATCGCCGCGGGAAAGCGCTCATACGAGAAAAAGACGCCGGAGAAGATCCACATCGGCATCATAATCAGGTTGATGAGCCCGCTGATGCTCTCAATTTTTTTGGCGCGACTCGCGGTGAGTAAGCCTAACCCCGAGAATCCCAGGGCGCCCAGCGCTCCGATAAACAGGATCGCAAGAACCGAGCCCAGCACCCGCATATGGAAGACCAACACACCGAAGCCGAGGAGAACTCCGGTCTCAATGACCATGAACAATAAGCGACTGCTGGCCAAAGCCAGCAGGAAGTCGCTGCGCCGCATCGGCGTAGCCACAAAGCGCTTAAGCAGTTTGCGCTGGCGCATATCGACCAGCGCGAATCCAACTCCCCACATGGCGGCATTCATGACGTTCATGCCGATCAGCCCGGGAATTAGAAAATCGATATAGCGCGACCCCGGCTCGCTCGAAATAACAGCGGACGTGGACAGTGGGTTTTTACGCCCGGATGCAGCTTGCAGAGCGTCATCCACCTCGGCCCGGGCAAGCACACTCTCGGGGCGTGCGGGATCGTAGAGATACTGCAGCTCTCCCTTGCCATGACTCTCGATTACGAGATCA
>DASYOD010000152.1:0-9823 GCA_036008085.1 Terriglobales bacterium | reverse complement strand
GAACCACGGAAGTGAATGGCTCGTGCCACCAATTCTTTTCCCGTCCCACTCTCTCCCGAGATAAGAACGGGAGTGCGCGTGTCTTTGAGCCGCGAGATCATGCGCAGCACGTCCTGAATCTTAGCTGAAGACCCGACGATGCCGTGCAGATCGGATTCCGTATCAACTCGTTCCCGCAGGAATTGATTCTCTTCGACCAGGTGAACCTTTTCTGCCATACGTCGCAGAAATAACCGTAGCTCTTCCAGAGGAGAAAACGGTTTGCTGATGTAATCGTAGGCGCCGAGTTTCATCGCCTGCACCGCAGTCTCGATAGACCCGTGCCCGGTCATGACCGCGACCTCGCTGCGCGGAAGAAGTTTCTTGACTTTCTCCAGAAACTCCAGCCCCGACATATTGGGCATGACCATATCGGTGAGAATCATGTGCGCGGGTTGCTCTTCGAGCAAGGTCAGCGCCGTTTCCCCACTGTTGGCCTCCATGCAGGTAAATCCCAGCGCCTCACCCACTGTCATGCACAGGCGGCGGATGCTCTGCTCATCATCTACAATTAACAGGCGTATTCGTAAATCGTCGCTCACGGTGCCTTCCCTATTGTTTTCTCTATAACAGATATGAATTGTTGAACCCGGAACGGTTTCTCCACACAGGGCGCACCGGTTTTGCGCAATGTGGCAACGGTGTCCTCGTTGGCGATATCGCCGGTAATAAAAACAATGCGCGCGGCAAGATCGGGCCGGTGGACGCTCAACCAGGCGTGTACACCCGCGCCGTCTACGCCGCCTGGAGTTCGCATATCTGAAACCACACCCAGAAATTGCTCCGACTCGAGCAGCCGCAAGCCTTCTGCTCCAGATTCAGTAGACACAACTGCGTAGCCGCTTCGCTCGAGAGCAGCCCGGACGTAGGCCATTACCGCAGGCTCGTCCTCGATGAGCAGCACAGGCAAGGTTTCGGATTTAATGATTGGCTGGCTTGTGGTCATGGCTGAATAACTCCTGCGGCGGTCCCATTGGAGGCCGTCTCGGTGACAGCGGGCAAGCGAACAATAAATGTTGCGCCTTGCCCGTCCGTATTGTTGTGACAAAGAATTTCGCCGCCATGCTCGCGCACGATGCCATAGCAGATGCTCAGACCCAAACCCGTGCCCTTGCCAATTTCCTTGGTGGTGAAAAATGGATCGAAAATACGCTCGGGAAATGAAATTCCGTAACCGTTATCGCGGAATAAAACTTCGACAAAATTGCCGAGATTCCTGGTTCTGATTTCGATTCGCGCAGGTCGGCCGGTGTCGTGGACGGCGTCGTAAGCATTGTTAAGAATATTCAGGAAAACCTGTTGCAGTTGATGCGCGTCGCCAATTGCCTCGAACAGTTCAGGATCAAGTTGCTCCACTACTTCAGCGCCCCTGCTCTGCAGGTCGTAGGCGCGCAATTGCACGGTGCGGTTGATGACGGTATTGAGCTGCACCGGCCGGCGTTGCGGCGGCATCTGACGAGCAAAGCTTAGCAGGTTCTGCACGATTTGCTTGGTGCGCTGCGCCTGTTCCAGAATCACGCGCAAATCCTTACGGGCGCTCTCCGGTACTTCAGGATTCTCCATCAACAGATCGGCGAAGCCAAGAATCGCGGTAAGCGGATTGTTGACCTCATGCGCAACTCCCGAGACAAGCTGTCCGACAGCTGCCATTTTCTCCGCGTGCAACAGTTTGGCCTGCAGCGTGGCCGCGTCCGTGATATCACTCATTACGACAACGATGCTGGCTATGTTGCCTTGGTCGTCTCGCATGGGACTCAAATTCATGGAGAAATATCCGACCCGTCCCTCGCCTTGTACAATCTGCACTTCGAGATTGTCGATTTGCTGGCCTGCCAGGGTAGCAGCGAAGGCCTCATTCAGCGCCTGACGCCGAGCCGGGACAATGAGTTCTTCAAGAGGCCGGCTGAGCAACTGATTCTGCTGGTATCCCATGTCATACCAGCGCCGATTTGCGTAACTGACTAGTCCGGCAGTATCTGCCACCAGGATCAGACTTTGCGTATTGTTTAGAACCTTGCCAGAGAAATCGCGTTCGCGTTGCAGTTCGGATTGAAACGTCTTCAATCCGCTGATATCAAGCATCACGCCGCGATACTGCACAATGCGCTGCTGCGCGTCGCGCACCGCGAAAGCATTAATCAAAACGTGGACTGGGGTTCCGTCCTGACGGGCCAGAGTTTGTTCGTGATTCCGTACCGCCCCGTACTGCTGCATCTGGCCTGCTAGTTCTTCGTATTGTTCAACGGAAAAACAAACCTGGGTACGAACGTCGGCTTGAAGCAAATACTCACGGCTGCGATACCCGAGCATTCGTACCAGCGCGTCGTTCACCTCGATGAAGCGGCCATCAGGTGTTGAGAAGAATACGCCTTCCTGAATGTTGTCGAAAAGTTCACGATAGCGCCTCTCGGCCTCGCGCCGGTCCGTGATGTCCTTGAGCACGTGGATGGTCTGCAGGCCTTCACTATTGGCCCCATGTACGCGCGAGGTCGATACCAGATAAGTCCGGTCGAGGACGGCGAGTACATATTCATCGGTGCTCGCGTCAGTAATCGAGCGGCAAAAGGGACAGGAATGCGTAGGCACATCATTGCCCATTGCCAGGAGTGCGCCCATGTTCACTCCGATCAGTGCATTGGGCTGAACCCCGATGAAATCCGCCAGCGGTCGGTTTACCCGCAGAACATGGTCGGATTGATCGTGAGCGACGATGAAGTCGGTAATGGCATCGAAGATCTCTATCCAATGCCGGTTCGCCTGGTCCATTCGGGTAAAACGTCGTGCATTCTCCAAGCCAACCGAAGCCTCAGTCGCGATTGCCCGCAGCAGTTCCCTTTCCTCTTCTTCCAGCGCCTTGCCTCGATTCGCAAGGCACAACACACCGATCAAGTCGCCCGAGGAATTCAACATCCGCACTAACTCGCAATCTTCCCAACCGAGAACTGAAGCCAGCTCGGAACCGAATAAATCCGACGCTTTCGCAGAAACAATCTGCTGAGGATGGCAGGCTAGTGCGTCAATCAGAGCGCGATCAAAAAGGCGAAGCAGCGGCTTTAATTGATCCTCAACAAAGACTCCCTGTAATACCAGCGTTTCGAGTCCTGTTACTTGTTGAACAGCTAACCCACCGGACGTCGCATGCATAAACTCCGCAACGCGAGTCACGAACTTTCGTGCACACTGCGGCAGCCCAAGCTCGGAATTCAACTCAAGTACGAGGGCCTTAGCAGCTTCGGCCCGGCGCCGCTGCTGTTCTGCTAAATCCAGAGTCTGCGCCGCCTGCAGAAGTACGGCAAGGTGAGCCGCCAGCGTCAGCGCGGAGGCCACATTCTCTTGGGAAATCAATTCACCGTCAAGACGGTCGAGTACGCCCAAAATACCTAATACTTTTTCGGATCCTAGCAGAGGAACGACAATGATCTGACGCACATCGAACTTTGCAACCGTCTGCAGATTGGCGCCCGGGATAGAGACAGCATCGTCGGTTGAGATGGGATCTTTATTTAAGAGGGCACGACTGGCGGTCCCATCGGGAAAAAACTCATCGACCTCATGAGGCTGACCATTCTCGCTGGCCCAGCGAATCCGAAATGCGTCGCCTTCGAGCAAACCCACGAAAGCTCGTCTGAACCCCATGTAATGTGCCGCTCTGACCACGAACTGCTGCAACAATCCATCCAGGTCTCCTGCGGAACTCAAATCGGACAAGATGTTCAGAATCTTCCGCAGCTCATCGACCCCGCTGGGCGCCGTTTTGTTGAGCTCGGCATTAGCAAGCGCAACCGCTCCAACAGCAGCCAGGGCTGTGAGCAAGTATTTCTCCTCGCGGCTGAACGCGCCTGCTCGCCGCGGATAGATAAACACCGCTCCCTTTACGCCGGACGCATTAACCGGAGCCGCCAGCAGCATTCCAGCGGGCACCAGGTCGCCAAGAGAGGTTGCCGGGTCGATTGTGACCGCGATGGGATCGACTCCGGCAAGAGCGCGGGAGGTAAGTTCGGATGCAAACTGCAGTCCTTTACCTTGGAGACGCGCGACAACCGACGTCGCCAATTGCGGCGATTCCGTGGCCACGGCATGCAACTCAACGGCAGTTCCCCGTTGCAGGAAGATGCAGACCAGCTCGGTTCGCAGCAGAGTTCGCAAACGATCCGCTAAAGTTTCGGCGACCGCGGGAGACTCGGCGATCGCTTGAATTGCTTGAGCAACTTCAGCCAATACATCGGCCGACTGAAATCTGTCTCTCGATACTTGGACCAGGCGACTCGCTTCCAGTAAGTTGCCCAATTGGCCGGCGAGAATGGTCGCCTTAGCGGCGAGGTCGTCGTTGAAGCGATCTGCCTTCGACGTATGAATGAAAACAACGGCACCGATTACCTCATTCGAAACCAACAGCGGAGCTGCCATCAATGATTTGGCGTCGAATTCCTCTGCCGTCGAATATCGGCCAGGGGGTGGATCACTAATGTACACGGTTCTGCGCTGACGGATGGCATCAATGGCCACGGCGCTGTCCGACGCCCTTAAGCGGCGGCCAATAAAGTTGGACGCCATAAAGCCGTCGGCTTCCCCGCCCACCAGTTCTTCGCCCGACTCACATCGCCAAAAGTAGGCGCCGTCCACACCAAAGAATGCCCGTGTCGTTTGACAAAAAAGACGAATCAGCCCCGAAGCCCGAGTTCCCTGCGCAGCCGCCTGGGATAATCGTAGAAGCAGCTTTTGGAAAGGATCCTCTGCCCGAGGACCAGGTTTGTCCAGCACGGTCGAATCTCGGGCATGCAAAATCAGAAAGCTCACCGCCTCCGGGTTAACCTACAAGTAATTGAAGTTACAGGAAAAATAGATCGGCATCTCAATTTGAGTCAAGGGAAATAGCATTTGGGGTGCCCAACTGTAAATCTTGACCAAAACGGAAATGTTGTCTCATGGTGAGAGAAACCCTGCTTGGTGAGACGATTTTAGCAATCCTAAACAGTTCCGAATTCAGGAAAACTTCTCTTCAACTAACTGATTAGGCGTTGTTTATCAGATGCAAATCTCAAAGGTTACGATCTTCCGCAAGGTGGCATGGGCATTGCTGTGTGGCAAATGGGACCGCTAACGAGGAGGAGGAGTGTCTATTCAAAAGGCGTGGCGCTGGGCAGGAATTAGTCTTTTGGCATTGGCAATGTTCCGATCTATTCCCGCTGCGGCACAGGGTGAACTGACCCGCAAAACCAAAACTAAAGTCGCTCCAACTTACCCCGTACTAGCGAAAAAGATGAATATCGCCGGCACCGTCAAGATCCTGGTGGTGGTTTCACCCAATGGGAGCTTGAAAGATACGAAAGTGGTGGGTGGAAACCCGGTTTTGGTCAACGCAACCATGGATGCCTTGAAGAAATGGAAATTTGAACCGGCTGATTCAGAAAGCACGGGCACGCTGGAGTTCAAGTTCCAACCCCAAGATTAATAAAAGACTAATAAGTTCCGAATCGACCGAACTGGAAAGGCGTGACCCGACTTTTAGATCAGATTCAACCGTGTGCAGGGGCGCAGGCCGGGAAGCGATATGAGGAGCGGCGAATGACGATTGGCAAGAAACTCTACCTGAATTTTGGAGCCATCCTGGCGATGGTCGTAGTGCTGTTCCTGATCAACCTCATCGCCGTGCAGCGCGAGCATAGCGCCAAGGCCGCAGCCTCGCAGGCGTTGCAAATGGCGGAAACCACCGACAAGGTCCGCTTTCAAATGATGCAAAACCGCCTATCGCTCAGCAACTACCTGCTCAGTGGCGACACACGCGAAGTCGACCGCCTGAGCGATGGTATGCGGACGCTGCAGGAGAAACTGCAAGCGGGACAGAACCTTACAACCTCCGAGCAACAACGGACCGCGTTGGAAAAAGTACAAAACAGCGAACAGAACTGGTCGCGCGAATTTGCCGCGCCGCTGATGGACAAACGCAAAGAAGTGGATAGTGGGAATGCTACCGTCGCCGAACTGCAGATTTTTTATTTGCAGAAAGACGCTTCTGCCTGGGTAAAAAACGCCAGCGAATATCTCGACGCCACTGACCTGGAAAATAACAAGGTGCTCGAGGCGAGAAGAAAGTCTGACGAAACTGCAGGAACCGCCACCTTTGTGATCGCTTTGTTCAGTACGCTGGTTGCGTTGACCCTCGGAATTGTTATCGCTTACAGCACAGCGAAATCCATTACCTCGTCGCTCAACGATTTGATGAGGATCGCTAGGCAGATTGCGGACGCCGGCGATCTGGACCATGAGATCGAGATCGAGCGCAGTGATGAAATTGGCGAATTGGCTCGTACCTTCGCGAAGATGGTCACTTACCTGAGAGAAATGGCCGCCGTTTCAGAAGCTATCGCCGGCGGAAACCTCGGTGTGGACGTTCAGCCACGGTCGAAGAATGACACTCTGGGCAAAGCTTTTGTGCGCATGATCGAAGGTTTGCGAAAACTGGTACGCAACGGACGCGATGCCGCCCAGCAAGTAGCCAGCGCCTCGAATCAGGTCGCAGGGGCCTCGGACGAGTCCGCAAAGATCAGTCTGCAAACTTCCTCGGCGATCGATGAAGTCACCAGCACCATGCATGAAATGAGCGTCAACGTGCAAAACATGGTGAAGAGCACCAAGGTGCAAGCTTCGAGCGTAAGCGAGACCTCTGCCTCCATCGACCAGATGGTGGCCTCGATCCAGCGCGTGGCCGATACCGCCAAGGTGCTGCTCGATATCTCGAACCGCTCGCGGGAAGAGGTTCATAGTGGCATCGTCACCATGGAGAAGGCGACGGACGGCCTGAATCGCATCAACACCACCATCCAATCTTCGGGCGACATTATCGACGTGCTCGGGCAGCGCGCCGATGACATCGGTAAGATCATCGAGGTAATCGACGATCTGGCTGAGCAAACTAACCTGCTGGCACTGAACGCCGCCATCGAAGCGGCGCGCGCAGGGGAGCATGGATTAGGTTTCGCGGTAGTCGCCGACGAAGTCAGAAAGCTGGCTGAAAAATCAGCTCAGTCCACTAAGGAAATTTCCGAACTCATCCAAAGCATTCAGAAGGAATCCCGCAAGGCGGTCGAGAACATGGAGCAGAGTACTTCGATCGTAAATGAAGGACTCGGTCATGGCGAAGAATTGAATACGGCACTGCGCAAAATCTCGAACGTAGTCACCGAAGTTTACAAGTTCGCGCAGGAAATTGGAGCCGCTACTAACGAACAGTCGCATGGCTCTTCGCAAATCGCTCGTGCGACCACGCGATTGAACGAAATCACTCACGAAATAAACTCCGCGGTAGAAGAACAGGCATCAGGCGCCCATGCTGTGGTTAAAGCCATGGAGCGAATGCGCGAACTGGTGCAGAACACTACCTCGGGCTCGACCGAACTGGCTGCGTCGGCAGAACAGATGTCCAAGATGTCCCGCGATCTGCTCGATTCGATGGGCCGATTCATGCTCGAGCAGACGGATGCAGTGAGCTCGTATCGCGAGGAAAAAGCTGGGGCAAAATCCAGCGCAAGGAAAGCCGTCGCGGGAGCCAGCCACTAAACTCATGAATCGCGAACTGCACATAGTCGGATTCAAGGTGGGCCGCGAGACTTATGGCGTGCCCATTACCGCATTGCGCGAGATTGTGCGCGTACCCGAAATCACAGCTGTTCCCGACGCTCCGGACTACGTCGAAGGCGTTATTAATTTGCGAGGAAAGATTGTTTCTGTCCTCGATCTACGCAAACGCCTCGGTGAAGTTACCGTCGCTCCCAGCAAGCGCAATCGAATTCTCGTGGTCGAACACCGCGGCCGGCTATGCGGACTAATTGTCGATTCTGCATCTGACGTGCTGAAGATCCCGGCCAAAGATATCGATCCTTCTCCCACAGAATTCGTGGAAGGTGGGTTGAATTGCGTAACCGGACTGGGGAAATATCAGGGCCGCCTGATCGTATTGCTCGATATCGAGAAAGTACTGGAATTCAATGGAAGCAGAGTAAAGAGCGAAGCGCCCAAGAGTGCAGTTCAATCCGCTCCCACGGCGAATGCGAAGGTCGCAGCAGCGTCGAAGTAAGAGTCAGAACAGGTGGCATAAAAACGCATGGGCACAGTAGGCGTACCAACGCAAATCACCCAACCCGAACTGAAACTCCTGCAGGCACTCGTTTATCAGGAATGCGGAATGCATTTTGATTACCGCCGCGCCGATTTCTTGCAGGATCGCCTGCAACGCCGCCTGAAAGAATGCAAACTGGACTCCTTCTACAGCTACTATCGCCTGCTCATCAGCAACGAAGGCAAAACGGAATTAAGCAATCTGCTGGAAAATCTCACGGTCAATGAGACCAGTTTCTTTCGCAACAAGGCTCAACTGGATCTGTTTCACAAACACATTCTTGACGAAATTATTCGCCGCAAGCAGGAACGCAAGGATTTTTCCTTGCGCCTGTGGAGCGCGGGTTGTTCGACCGGGCAGGAACCGTACACCATGGCGATGCAGGTCGCCGACGCGCTTTCCTATCATGCTTTGCGCAATGCATCCAGCTACGACATGACTTTCCCAAAACCGTTGATTCCTCCGCCATGGAAACTGGAAATCCTGGCCAGCGACATCAGTTACTCGGTTCTTCGCGCTGGCCAGGAAGGTACTTACTCCGAAAGTCAAATGGCGTCGGTGGACTACAGCTACCGGCTTCGTCATTTCGACAAGGTTGGCGACCGCTATGCGGTCAAGAAGGCACTCAAGGAACTCGTTCATTTCGACTTCCACAACCTGAAAACTGAATACCTGCCACAGCGCAACGACGTTATTTTCTGCCGTAACGTAATGATGTATTTCGATGAGGCCGAGCAGAAACGTCTCATCGAAAAATTTCACCGCTGCCTTAATCCGGGCGGGTATTTGTTCGTGGGCCATGCGGAAAGCTTGCTGGGCTTGACCGACAAATTCAATATGGTCTACCGCGAAACTGGCACCGCATACCAGCATATCGAGGTGACCTCATGAGTCACTTCTCGGACGAACGCGCAACGGAATTGAAAGAGCTGTTCTTTGAGACCGCATTGGAATTGCTGCAGTCGCTCAATGAAGAGACTCTGAAGCTCGAAAAAACGCCGGGCGATGTAGAAGCCGTTCGCACTATCCGAAGAATCGTTCACACTTTAAAAGGTGACTCCGCCGCCGTTGGTTTTCAGGAGCTCAGCGAACTGGCGCACGAACTCGAAGATGCACTGGCCATGGAAACCACCGGCGCACCCACCGCACCCACCGCACTCGCCGACGTCGCGTTCGCTGCGGCTGACACTTTCACCGCCATGCTGAATTCGTATCGCAGCGGCACCAAACTGCCTTCAGCACAGCCGGTGCGAAAGATGATCCGCAAAATGGCGGGCGACCCGGGAGCCCGCAAAGCGCGCGGCCCGAAAGCCTCGAGTTTTGACGTGGCAGTCAAGTGGTCTGAGTACGAAAAACTTGCCACCCAAACAGCTTTGCAGCAAGGCAAGTATGTGTACCACGTGACTGCGCAGATTGATCCCGCGTGCGCCATGCCCATCGCAGCCCAGCAATTAATACTTAAGGCGCTAGGGGAAGGCGGCGAAGTGCTCGGGACTCGTCCCGAACCAGGATCAACTAAGAACTCCATGCAGTTCCAATTCCTCGTGGCCAGCGACCAGACTACCGAACAGCTGACCACGAAGTGCCGCATTCCTACCATCATTTCGCAGGTAAAAATTGCGATTGTAGGAAAACCGGACCGCAAAGCGGCCCAAGCCATAGTGGAAG
>DASYOD010000151.1:0-13017 GCA_036008085.1 Terriglobales bacterium | reverse complement strand
CACGGCATGCCCGGCGGCTTCACCGCACCCGGCGCCAAAACTGTGATTCCGGCAAAAGCCTCGGCAAAGGTTTCCATGCGCATGGTGCCGAACCAGGATCCTGACGATATTCTCAAGCGCTACACGGCCTACGTGAAGAAGCTGACGCCCAAAGGAATCGAAACCAAAATCAAAGTGTGGAGCAAGGGTCCAGCATGCGTCGTCGGTACCGACAACAAGTACGTGAAAGCCTCCACTGAAGCCATGCACGACGTGTTCAAAAAGGACACCGTCTTCATTCGTTCCGGCGGCTCAATTCCAATCGTTACCGATTTTCAGGATGTGCTGAGGATTCCCAGCGTAATGATGGGTTTCGGTTTGCCCGATGACAATCTACACGCTCCCAACGAGAAGTTTCATATTCCGAACTTTCATCGCGGGATCGAATCGATTTGCTTGTTCTTCGAAAAGCTGGGCGAGTAACTGGACGATAAGGATTTCGCACTCATCAACTTTGCGATAATTGAATTACCGAGATGGTGTTACTTTGCCGGTTGGCAACGTACACGCGTTTGGTGGCCGCGTTTACTGCAACGCCGGTGGGGAACTTTCCTACCGGCACGCGTTTCTTCACCGTGAACGTCGAGGCGTCGATGAAGACCGCTCTATCACTGCCTGTATCCGGCTCCACAGCGTAGGCTGTATTCGGAATGGTGGCCACTTCATTTGGATACTTCAGATCGCTGAACTTGCCCAAGATTGTTCCGGTAGTCCGGTCTACTACATAAAAACCTTGGTTTTCGTCGGTGGTATACACACGGTTGGCCCCCGGATCCAACGCAACCCCTCCCAGCAAAGTTGCGCCCGGCAACTCGAATGTATTTGTTACCTCGTTGGTGGCGCCGTCGACCACCGAGACCTTTCCGCAACCACACAAGAAATCAGCCACGAATACCTGATTAGAGTCAGCGTCGACGGCGACGCTTAGCGGGTACGGAGGAACTGGAATCGAAGCAACGAGTTTCCGGGTTGCGCCATTGATGACGTCCAGGAATCCGCTTTGGTCCTCGAGTGTCACGTACACGCGATCCGTAACAGCATTCACTGCCACTTTGCTCGGAGAAGCACCCAGTCGCAGCGTAGATGCCGTTAGCGTAGTCCCATTGATGATCGAAAGAGAACCACTTTTTAAATTGGCAACATAGATCCTATTAGTTTCGGCGTTCACAGCGATACCGTTGGGAAACTGGCCCACGCTGACTGTCTTAAGAACAGTATTCGAGTCACCATCGATTACTGATACCGTATCGTCGCCCTGGTTGCTGACATAAATACGATTGGTTTTTTGATCCGCCGCGACATAGGTTGGCTGATATCCGACCGCGATCGTCGAAACGACTCGTTGGCAAAAGGCTGGCGGGATTGAGGAGACAACCAGAAAGAGAACCATGCTGAACCATAAACGTCGCATAAGTACCTTGATCGGACTTTTTCTAGAAATGTCTTTGATCGCAAAGCAACATTTTCAGGTTGCCTATTCTGGCCATTAGCTATGAAAGACCGCTCTAAGATTCGAATTCCCTGATTGCTTCGTGCCCGGGCTTGCGCTAGGCTTATTTCGCTCTCGCGATTCTCCCTTCCTCACTGACCCCACCCATGTTCCGTGTACACGTTGCTGCATTGTATGTGCAAAATAGCGTGGTTGTGCAAAAGGGGACCCTATATGTAGTGTTTATTGCTTGACCTCAGTCCGATTTCGCCGTTACAGTAGCTTCAATCTGTGCCCGCCCTTTCCAGCCAAGGCGAAGCCTTTTTCGGAGCGAACGGTTAAGGAATCTAACCAGTTAACAGGAACAGTACGCGAGCAGAGCGTCGGCTTTAACAGACTAGCTCCCAGGAGTACAAGTTGCTCAAACTGAAAAAGCTTCAAATTCTTGGCTTCAAGTCTTTTTGTGACCGCACCGAACTCAAGTTTCATGGCGACGGAGTCGCGGCGATTATCGGTCCGAACGGATGCGGCAAATCCAACATCGCAGATGCCATCTCATGGGTTTTAGGCGAGCAATCGGCCAAAACACTGCGTGGCTCTCGCATGGAGGATGTGATCTTCGCCGGCACACGCGATCGCAAGCCGACCGGGATGGCCGAGGTTGCGCTCACTTTAATTGATCCCGAAGTTTACGACGGTCCCGACGCACATGAACCCACCGAGATCGAAGTGCAGAATGATTTGCCTAGCGCGGACGACTGGGACGAAGCCGAGGTGCGCGCGCGCGCCGCGGAAGAAGTCGAGCGCTTAACCGAAGAAGCGCAGCCAGGTGTTGCCGATGGAGAAACGGGTTTCTCGCCCGTCGAGCCGGGCGAGGCCGCCCCGACCTCCATGGAAGCCGGGCCACAAGTTGTGCTGAAAATCCGCCGCCGCAAGTTTCAGACTCAGTTTAAAGCAGGCGAGATCGTAGTCACTCGCCGCCTGTTCCGCTCGGGAGACAGCGAATACCTGCTCAACGGAAAGCTCTGTCGTTTACGCGATATTCAGGAATTATTTATGGGCACCGGGCTGGGGCCGGAGTCGTATGCGCTCATCGAACAGGGACGTATTGGACAGATTCTCAGCAGCCGTCCGACCGACCGACGCGCCATCCTAGAAGAAGCGGCAGGGATTACTAAATTTAAAACCAAGAAGCGGCTCGCCGAAGCTCGCTTGGAAGATGCCAAGCAAAACCTATCGCGCGTAAACGATATTTTTGAGGAAGTCACGCGGCAGATGAATTCGCTGAAACGACAGGCATCAAAGGCGGAACGTTACGCCAAGCTACGGGATGAAATGCGAGCAAAACTGCGCCTGGTGCTCGCCAGCAAGTTCGCACAACTGGATCGCGAAAGCATTGAATTGGACGAGCGCATGAATTCTTTGTCTGAAGAAATGCGCCATCGCAGCGAAAGCGTTCAGCAGTTCGAAGCCGAGCACGGAGATCGCACCCAGCGTGGTTACGCTATCGAGAATGAAATCCGTGAAAATCGCGAGCGTTTGAATCAGATCAAACTGGAAACCGAACGAGCCTATGCCCGGCGGCGTCATAACGAAGAACGCTGCACCGAGTTGACACTGCGTTCGGCTTCTTCTGAAGCAGAATTGGCACAGGCGCAGCATCGGTTAAGTGCCCTGCAAGCTGAGCGCGAATCGAATCATCAGCTTCTGGAGTCGGCGTCCGCAGACTTGGCCACTGCGCAGCAAGAACTGGCACGATCCCAGCAGGAAGCCACAGACGCCGCCAATGCTCTCGCTGCATTGGAACATCGTCAGGAAGCATCGCGCAGCGCAATCATGGAAGTCGTCGCGTCCGCTTCTAATTCGCGAAACGCGCTCACCCAGGCCGAAGAGCGTCTTGCAGCGATAGGCCGCGAGGCACAACGTTTGCAGGTTGAAATGTCGAGCGCAAACAATCAAGTCGAAGCCTTCGGCGGACAGCGCGGACAATTCGCCCTGGAGTTTGAGTCAGTCTCGCAACGAGTTGCAGGATTGACCGGCGAGATTTCTCAGGTGCGGCAATCGATCGAATCCAAGCGCCGTGAAGAATCAGAAGCGAAGAATCGCCTCGACGGCCTGCGCGCTGAATACGCTTCGGCAATGGGCAAGAAAGGCTCGCTTGAAGCCGTCATCGCCGAACATGGATACTCGACCGAATCGGTTCGGCGGCTATTCCAATCGGGGGTCATGAACAGCGGCTTAGCTCCGGCTGGGGTGCTGGCAGATTTCCTCGAGGTCGAACCACGCTACGAAGGCGTGGTGGAAGATTTTCTGCGCGACGAACTCAATTACGTCGTGGTGAAATCCTGGGATGCGGCCGACGAAGGTCTGCGCCTGCTGCGAACTGATGTAGATGGCCGGGCGACGTTTTTGGTGCACCCCGAAGATTCGCAAGCCAAATTTTCATTCGCGGTTGACGAAGTGGCGCGCGCAGCCACGCCCAGCCAGTCCATCATCCCTCTAAAACATGCGATCCGCGTGTTGAACGGATTCGGTCGATCGCTGGAAGTCATTCTGCCGAAGTTGCGTGACGGCTACATCGTGCCGGAGCCGACCTTCGCGCGTGAGCTAGCATTGTCCAATCCAGACGCGTTTTTCCTTTCGCAGTCTGGCGAGTGTTTCCACAACGTCACGGTCACGGGCGGCAAGCAGCGCTCTGAAGGGCCGCTGTCCATGAAGCGTGAATTGCGGGACGTCATGCGTCTAATGGCAGAATTGGAAGCAGCGCTGCGCGATAAGGAAATTCGCGTCATCACTTTGGGCCGCGAAATTAAGGAACTCGCGTCGCGACTTGATCGCCTCGAAACCGAGAAACGAGACGCCGAAAAGCGGGCGATGACTTCCGGTCACATGCTGCAACAGCTCGATGCTGAGATGGCTCGCGTGGGCGAGCGGCTGAGCACGTGTCAGCGAGAGCTCCAGCGGCTGTCTTCGGAACACGCTGAACAGGAAGCTTTGATCAACTCGCGGCAGAATGAATTAGCGGCGCTACAAAAGCAGCGCGAAGACTTGGAAGCGCTCGCGGCTTCGGCGAATGAAGAGTTGGCTGGTATGCGCGAGCGGCGTGATTCGGCTGCGCAAAACGCATCGCAAAACTTGGCGTGCGTCGCAACTCTAGAAGAACGCCATCGGTCAGCACGAGCGGTGCTGGGAAAAGTAGAAGGCTTGGTTTCAGATATGGCTACCCGCGCGGAATCGCTGCGGGTGCAGATTGATGCCTCCGCAGTCGAAAAGCTACAACGCGAAGCCGAAAATCAGCAGATGATCGCGCAACTCGAAGAACTCGAAGCCGAGCGCAATACGACTGAGGCTCGCGACGGGCTGCTGCAATTCGAATCGGACCAGGTACGTGCGCGCCTGGCTGAAATCGACGAAGCTCTGCGAGATGCGCGCCAATTGCTCGACCAGGCGCGTGACCGGCGTGGTGAACTTTCAGCCATGACCGCCAAACTGCAGTCCGACGCGCAATACATGGCGGAAACCTGCCTCAACGAGTTGGGCATTCAGCGTCAGGACTTGATGGCCGACGCCACCATTCCGATTGCCAGCGGCGAACAATTAACTGCGGAAGATCAAACCTATCGCGAGATACGCACCCGGCTCGACGCCATGGGCCCGGTAAATATGATGGCGCTCGAAGAATATAAGGAAACCGCCGAGCGTCATTCGTTCCTCGATACGCAGCGTAAAGATCTCATCGATTCGATTCAGAATACACAAGCCACCATAAAAGAAATCGATGCGTTCTCGCGACAAAAGTTTGAAGAAGCGTTCCACAAGATCAATGAGAACTTCCAGACGACGTTCCGCAAACTATTCGGAGGTGGACATGCCCTGATGCGGCTTACTGACGAAGAGAACAGCGCGGAAAGCGGCATCGACGTTGTAGCTTCGCCTCCGGGCAAGAAACTGCAGAATGTACTATTGCTATCGGGCGGTGAAAAGGCATTAACCGCTCTGGCACTGCTCGTCGGAATATTCCAGTACCAGCCGAGCCCCTTCTGCATTCTTGACGAAGTCGATGCCCCGCTGGACGAAGCTAATATCGGGCGCTTCACCGAACTGGTGCGCGAGATGAGCATTCAAACCCAGTTTGTGCTGATCACGCACAGCAAGAAAACCATGAGCATCGCGCCGGTTCTATATGGCGTCACAATGCAGGAGCCTGGTGTGTCCAAGCTGGTTTCGGTGCGCTTCGGAGCCACCGCGTAGGACACTACGTACTGATGGGTGGCCCCAGGCGCACAAACGACTTTTGGATGGTTGTTGCGTCCCCGATCAGTGATGCTTTTTCTGGAAACCCAGTTATCCTCTGCCATCCTCAGCTTTTCCACAAACTAAATCTTCCGAGACCGCGCACAGAAAAGCGATTGCAACGGTAACCCTCGGTCAACACTCCTTCTTTCAATGGAATGCATAAAATCGATTTTGTACTGGCACTTAAATCGTTGACAAATATTTCTGGCAGGTTAGAATACGCGACGTTTTCAACTGTAATATTTAAACATGAGCCCCCAACTTCTCGATTCGATCCTGCTGCGTACCGATTTTCCAGAACTAAAACTTCACACCAGCGGCAAAGTCCGCGACGTGTATGATTTGGACTCCGAGCACCTTCTATTCGTTGCCACCGATCGCATTTCTGCTTTCGACTACGTGCTTGCCACCGGCATTCCCCACAAGGGCCGAGTGCTGACGCAGATTTCGCTTTTCTGGTTTGATTTTTTGCGCGATATAGCTCCAACTCATGTAGTCACAGCCGATGTGAAGCAATATCCTGCGGCCGCGCAGCGGTATGCCGATCAACTTGTCGGACGCTCGATGATGGTTATGCGTGCTGAGATGATTCCCGTGGAGTGCGTGGTTCGGGGATACATCTCTGGATCCGCATGGAAGGAATACAAAGCCAGTGGCCGTGTTTGCGGAATAGAGCTTCCTCCGGGACTCAAAGAGTCAAGCAAGCTGCCGCAGCCGGTTTTTACTCCGTCGACTAAAGCCACAACCGGACATGACGAAAATATTTCCTTCGACGAGATGACACGGATCGTTGGCGTTGAACTAAGCAGCCAGCTTCGCGACCTCAGTTTAAAGATCTATTCGAAAGCTGCCGACTATGCCCTGACTAAGGGCATCATCATCGCCGATACGAAGTTTGAATTTGGCATGACTTCCAAAGGCATTACTCTGGCTGATGAAGTGCTCACGCCCGACTCCTCTCGTTTCTGGCCAGCGGACAAGTATCAAGCCGGTCGGGCACAAGCGTCGTATGACAAACAATACGTTCGTGATTACCTGGAGCAAATTCACTGGAATAAGCAACCGCCTGCGCCAGGCCTTCCGGCGGATGTGGCTCGCCAGACCAGCAACAAATACCTGGAGGCTTTTCATCAGCTCACCGGACACGAGCTGGATGTCTAGCGAAATAATCAGTCGGAGAAGATCGTGACAGCCGCCGACTGGATCATCGTGATTGTGATTGCGGTGTCGGTGCTTCAGGCGGCGATATCCGGATTCTTTCATGAAGCGTTTGGCATTGCTGGATTAGTCCTTGGATATCTGCTGGCAGCGTGGAATTATGAGCGGCTGGCAGCGCGATACGCTCCTTATCTGAAGGGCTCGATGTGGTTGGGTGAGATCGCAGCGTTTCTGGTTATTTTTTTGGCGGTGGTGCTGGTTGCCGGGCTTGCGGGACGCATCGTCCGCCATATTGTGAAGGAAGCGGGTCTCAGTTTTGTCGACCGAATCTTGGGCGGAGCGCTGGGGCTGCTGCGCGGAGTCTTGATGGTGGCAGTCGTGCTCATGAGCATGACCGCATTCACGCCTACGTCGACATGGCTCGAGGGTTCGCAGCTGGCGCCGTATTTTCTGGTTGTAGGGCGCGCCGCCATTTGGGTTGCGCCGTCAGAATTGCGGAGTCGCTTTTATCAGGGACTCGATTTGTTGCATCGTGAACAACAACACATGTAAGCCGCATGCGGCTTTAACCGAAATCAGGAAGATGAAAGCCAGCCAAGGCTTTTTGAAAGAAAGAGGGATGCCGTGAGAGATCAGCTCGAAGCACTCATCCTGCAAATGTACAAGAGTAATATTCTGTACTCTGAGGCGGTCCGCGAATTCAAGAAGCGGTTCATCCTTACCGTGCTGCAGGAAAACAATGGAAATCAGTGCCGGGCAGCACGTCAACTGGGAATGCATCGCAACACTCTCAGCCGCACCATCTCCGAATTGAAAATTGACATGCGCCAACTCCGCGCGGTTATGAAACGTCCTCCTCGCAGTGCTCGACCCGCTGCTTACGATAAGAAATTATTCCGCTGAGATCTCGCTTCGATTTGGGCCAAAAGAAAAAGGCAGCGTCTACCCGCTGCCCTTGCAATTTCAGTTTTCCACTTTTATGGAGGGTGGGCCCGGCCAGGCCAGACGCCCTGCCTCCACTCAAGTGCGATTATTGCTGAGCCGGACGATGGTGAACCGGCTTCTTCGCCGGCGGCGCCTTCGTCAGCAAAGCGCCCTTCTCCATGGTCATAACGAATGGGTTTGGCGTGTAAGAAACAGGCGTTCCTTCAAAGTCAAGCGTGGCGCCCTCTTGCGGCATGAGTCGGGCAGGAATCGTGCCTCCCATCGTAACTACGACGTCGGCCCTTTTCGCGGTGATATCGTCCTCACTGGCCGCGATTTGCAATTCCGTTGGTGAGGCCTTGATGACCGTGCCCTCCATCTGCAACGGCACCCCCTTGATCACCGACCAAACCTTATCCGCATCGGCAGGCTGGCCAGCGGAGAGCACGAGTTCCCACTCAGCAAAACTCATGTCTTTGGGAGCCTTAGTCTTTACCAGGTCTGCGGCCTGTTGCGCAGGCGTGGGTGGAACGTATTGCGTGATTGTGAAGCCTGCGGGGGGCATCGGATTGGTCTTAGCCTGCGCCTCGACGTCCGTCCAGCCCTGGTCCGACCCGTGATATTTGGTGTATTGATTCTTACCGTAACTCTCAATCTGCGCCTGACTCGGCTGGCCGGCAGCGAGATCGGCCGCTCGCGCAATGAAGTAGAGACCTTCCACGGAATTCGGAGGCGTGCCGGTCAAGTCAGCCAACGCTAACGGGTAGACATTGCGCAGGTCATTGGGATCCGCTTCTACGGCAGCTCGCAGTCGCTGCTGCGCTTGCGGATAGTTCTTCGCCTGCAGCGCCGCCATTCCCGAGGTGCCATTAAAGATCGCACTCATCTGAGTTTTCATCTTGTTGAAGTCGGCATCGGACGTGCCATCCGGCTTGGGCGCGGTTTGCAAGGCTTGCAGGCCTCGCTCAGCGTATTGAGCTCCCTGCGTCAAGTTGTTCTGCGCATCCTGACCAGCCTCAGCCTGAGCCCGCTTCATGTAGCTTAGCAACGCTAATGCGCGCAGATTGTTCGGATTTGCCTGCAGAATACGCTGCGCCGCTTCCAGCATCTTGGCCTGGTTATTGGTCTTCTGGTAGTCCACCATGAGCGTTTCCAGGGCGTCTTCTTTCATCACGCTGTTGGGGTACTGAGCCAGGAACGCTTCCAGCCCGCTGATCTGCGCGGCCGAATCCTTCTGCTGTATCGCTCCCACGTAAGCGTTGTATTCAGCCGGATCTTTGATTTCTTTCTTCTGTTGTGGTGCAGCCGGCGCCGGTTGCGTCTGAGCCGGCGCGGTGGTTTGGGCTGGGGGTGTGGATTGCGTCTGGGCCGCGGGCGCAGTTTGCGTCTGCGCGGAGGCGGTTTGGGTTTGCGGTTGCGTTGTGGCTTGCTGACCCGAGGCTATTCCAGCAAACGTAATCACAATCGCCACTAGACTCGTCTTCATTTAAGTTGGCTCCTTGAATTGTCGGGAAAACGGACGGCACTCGCACCGGGTAATACATTAGCAGCAACCCCGGTTGCTTAGAGCATGAACCTCACACTCTCATGCGACAGGCACGGAAACGTCACACCCGTTCGCTACCCTTGAACGGGCTGGACCACCAGTTTCCGGTGAGCCGGATTATAAGTATGTATCTCAACGAAGGCAAGCACTTTGGCCGACTCTTGCGCCCTTCTTGTTAAGATGTGAGTTAACGCTGTTGCGGTTGTGCACGGCCAGCATAACAAATATAGCGGGAGGATCGCCATGGAAGCCGCGAAAGAACCGAACAAACCCACGCTAACCGGCCAAGTGGCCGTAATTACCGGGGCGGGGCGCGGTATTGGCGCCGCAATTGCCAGGAAAATTGCATCCATAGGAGCCACGACGGTGCTTTGTGGGCGTACGCAGGAGCCTCTGCGGTCTACCGCTGACACTATTTCAAAAGCCGGTGGCCGAGCCGAGCCACTAGCCTGCGATGTTACAAACTTGCGTTCGGTCGAAGCCGCTGCAGCCCATGTCGAGCAAACTCTGGGCCGACTGGACATTCTCATCAACAACGCCGGCATTGGCAGCTTCAGAGGTCCCTTGCACGAGTTACCTCCAGAATCCTGGGATGCGGTGTTGAATACCAATCTGCGTGGAGTCTACTTTTGCGTTCGCGCATTCGCACCAATAATGATTCGCGCCCGTGCTGGACACATCGTTAATATTTCCTCTCTTGCAGGTAAGAATGCCTTGCCCAATGGCGCTGCCTATGCCGCTTCGAAATGGGGACTCAATGGCCTCACTTATTCGATCGCCGAGGAACTGCGCGCACACAATATTCGCGCCTCGGTGGTTTGCCCAGGCTCGGTGGACACAGAATTGAGCCCGCACGCAGGAAAAGACAAGACAAAAATGCTGCAGCCCGAAGACGTAGCCCACGTCGTAGCTATGCTGCTGACGCAAGCCCCGCAATCATTCGTCAGCGAGGTTCTGTTGCGTCCAACCCAAAAGCCGTAAGCCAGCGAGGGAGTGGCGCGAGCCCTCGCGTGTGTAGGAGCGAATGTCCGCGCTCGTGCTGGCGTTATTACAAAGATCCATCCTCGGGCGACAAATGCGGTGTATGATGCGAAATCCTTAAGAGTCGCGCCAAATAACGTTGACGAAAAACGATGGAGCTTCCCATGAAGGCCGCTCTCTGTTATCGACTCTGCCTGATGGCACTGGCCATGGCCGGATCCGCCCAAGACACGAACCACACGGGATTTCGATCCGTACACGTTGACGCGGGAAAAGTAATCGGACAGATCCGCTCCTTTCAAGGATTGAACGGTCCGCCAAGCCCAGTGATGGCGGGCCTTCCAAGCCTGATCGAGCAATACAGAGATCTCCGTGTCGATCAGGTTCGAACTCACGATTTTATGGGCCCAACGGAAATCGATTCAAAGTTCATTCTCGATAGCGGGTTGCTCACATGGCTCATTCCTGATGGCATCCAGCGTGCCAGCGTCGTGAAAGCCGGAAATTCCAGCATCATTTTTCCCGAGTGGACAGCCGACCCCGAAAAACCGGAAAGCTACAATTTTGTGCCAACCGACAAAGTGCTCGCAACCATTCGGGCCAGCGGTGCGGAAGTCTATTACCGCATCGGGCGCAGTTGGGGAGCCAACATCGATCCTCCGGACGATTTCGACAAGTTTGCCAGCGTGGTGAAACACATTGCCATGCACTACAACAATGGCTGGGCAAACGGGTTCCACTATGGCATTCGCTATTGGGAGTTCTGGAACGAGCCAGAGGCTTTATTCTGGTCTGGCACGCCGCAGCAGTTTTATTCTCTGTACGAGAAAACTGCGCGCGCCTTGAAGTCCGTCGACCCAAACCTCAAGGTTGGCGGTGTCGCCAAAGCTTTTCCCTCCGACGATGGAGGTTATCGCGAAAGCTTCATCGATTACTGCGCTTCGCATCACGTGCCGCTCGATTTTTATTCCTGGCACACTTATGCCAACGGTTCTGCGGACCCGTACGATGCAGTTCGTCTGGCGAAGGAAATTCGCGGCATCCTCGATACGCACGGCTTCCCTTATGCCGAGAACATTCTTTCCGAGTGGAACCTAAGCGCCGACTTTACGGAATCTGAGAAAGCTGAACTTCAGGGTGAACACAATGCCGCTTATATCGGCGCGGTGCTCAGCTATTTGCAGGACACCTCCATTGACCATGCCCACTTCTATCGTGGAGATGCTGCTTGGATGGGACTCTTCGACCTTAATGGCAAGTATTTCAAGACCGCGTATACGTTCAGAGCGATGTGCAAGATGCTGGACACTCCGCAACGGCTTTCAGTCGAGGGCACGGATACTTTCGGTTTCGCCGCACTCGCTGGCCGCTCGGCTGATGACAAGATAATTCAGATCCTGATCAGCAACTACGCGATTCCCGCGAACTACAAACCCGACCTCATGGCCCTGCCGCCGGAGTTGCAAAAAGCCGCACCGCCCATGCCCGATATGTCCAAAATCAAATTCCTGCCGCCGCGCACGGACATCGTTTACCACGATAATCTCGGCTACAAGCTAGCCATTAGCAATCTGCCATGGGGAAGCGGTGCATTCAGCATCAAGCGCTACCGAATCAGCAAGACCCAGAATTTCGAACTGGTGGAAGATGGAATCGGAAAGGGCAGCGTCTTGAATTTGTCGAACTCTCTCGCGCCCGACGCGGTAGAACTTATTGTCCTCACTCGCCGGTGACGGTACTGAACGTTAACTCCGTCCGAAAGAGAGAAAGCGCGCGAGGGCCTAAGTCACTTCTTGAACAGATTCTCGAATGCTGTGCGCGCATCCATCGGCCGCGCCGCACTTGGCGTGGATGTTTCCTTTTCCATCCGTACGCTCACCGAATAAAACGCACAGTCATTGCGCTCGTCTTTTCGCGGAATCCGTTCCGGAATCGGTTGCGTACACTCGAACCGCCTCGAAGTATCGAAATATGTACATTGCCGGCAAGAGTGCAGTTCGAATCCGCACTTCGGACATTTTCCGATTGGTTCGGATACCGAGCCGAGTAAAGTGCCGCACTGGGCGCATCGCGACACAGTATGCGTGCCCGGCATCTGCAATGCGCGCGGGCCAAAGGTTTCTTTTTTAGGCGGGCGCTCGCTGGACTGCTTTTCGCGTTTTTCGCCGCTGTCCTGATAGCCGTGTTGGCGATACTTACGGTCCGACACCAAGCTCTCCTGAATGCAGCGGATATTGTCTCGCTTCGCGCGAATCTCGACAAGTCCATTGCGCAACTGCAAAAGCTAAAGACGGAGCACGGGCGTCTCGCCCGTCCGTCCGAGCGTGGGTGTCCGGCCTCCAGTGAAAGGAAACCGCGCAACCGATAGTCGCATGACACGCTAGCCGCATCCGAACGCAGGAAATCACTATGGGACACGCGACTGCGCATACGGTGTTCGCTGAATTGTATTTCACTACCTCGGGTGCTACCATCCGAGTTAGTAGATTCATAATCGGGAGGTTTGTTGTATGTCGGATAGAGATGGTAATAGTTTCCTTTGGTTCCTTGCTGGCGTAGGGATTGGCGCGGTGGCAGGCGTCCTTTATGCTCCACGCTCTGGTGACGAGACCCGGGAAGCGCTGCGTTCCAAGGCGGAGGACGG
>DASYOD010000150.1:0-25619 GCA_036008085.1 Terriglobales bacterium | reverse complement strand
GCATGCTCCTCGCGAAGATACTCTTCCCAGTTCACCCATCGACGAACAAATTCGCGATCAAACAGGTCCTCTTGAAGCAGCACGTTGCACATTGCCAGCAGCACAGCCGACTCGCTTCCTGGCCACGTCGAGAGCCAATAGTCGGCCTTCGAGGCGGTGTTCGACAGACGGGTATCAATCACGCATACTTTTGCGCCATCCATTTTGCCATCGATAATTCGCTGCGCATGCGGATTGAAATAGTGTCCGGCTTCGAGATGCGAACTCAGCAGCAGAATGAAGCGAGCCTTCGAGTGATCGGGGGAGGGCCGGTCGAAACCGTGCCAGAAGGCGTATCCAGTGCGGGCTCCAGCCGAACAGACGTTGGTGTGGCTGTTATGTCCGTCAATGCCCCACGAGTGCAGCACGCGCTGGTTGTAAATGAGTTCATGCCCCGGACGCCCGACGTGATACATGATTTCGTTCTTGCGTCCTTCCTGCAAAGCCAGTCGAATGCGCGAAGCGAGGTCGTCTAGAACTTCATCCCAGCTGACGCGTTCCCATTTTCCTTCTCCACGCTTGCCGGCTCGGCGCATGGGATACAAAATGCGTTCCGGATCATTTATCTGGTTGATCGTCGCCGGGCCTTTCGCACAATTGCGCCCGCGGCTGCCGGGATGCGCAGGATTGCCTTCAAACTTCTGCACCTGCATCTTTTCTTTGTCGACATAGGCCAGAAGCCCGCACGCGGCTTCGCAGTTGAAGCAGATAGTAGGGATCAGCGAATAATGCTTTTCGACTTTCGTCGGCCATTGCGCCGGATCGTATTCAGTCCAGTCATCCCATCGGTCCGCAGGCGGGTAGCTGGAGAGTCCTCCGGCGGGCTCGTCCAGGTCCAGCGCTTGCGGATTCAGAGGTAAATGTTCTTTCATATATCGACTAGCTAAGCGGAGGAACTTGTCCTGCTTGGATCCAAATATCTTCGAACCACCACAGGCCTGCCAATGCCAATACCGCAGCAGCAATGGAAAACATGTCCGACGCAGTAGACCCATATCCGATCGTTGCGCAAATAATCGGCACGATCATTCCGAGACTCACAACCAATCCCCAGAATCGTCGGCTCAATTTTCCTCTGATTAATGCTTGTGTCGCGATTCTTACGTCTTCGCTAACGTGCGGCAGCGAAATTTCTCCCATCATCATTGCCAGGCTGACGATTAGGGAAAGTAACAGAATCAGAATTGTAGTGTTTCGAATCTCTAACGGTACTCCAACAAAGTATTCCGCAATTAAAATCGTCGCTGAGCCTGCGGTCAGCGCCTGGACCAGCAAATGCCACAAGAATAGCGGGGTTTGCCAAAAGTCGCGCCCTTTGGCCTGGGCGAAAAGAAACGCGGAGTAACATGCGCTGGCGATCGCAAACGCCGCAGCAAGCCACTGCACTGCGACTGGCACGGAGCCTAAGAAAATTCCGCACAGCAACCATGCGGCTGCAAGCGCGCCATAGCCCATCAGAAAGTAACTTCCGATGACCAGCCAGGAACGAAAGTTCGGCTTGGTGATGAGATAAAAAAAACGATCGGGACGCTTGAGATCAAAAATAAGCAGAGCTGAGGTCACCGCCAAAGCAACGAGAGCCACTGCTGGACAGACGATATTAAGCAACACCGGAGCCGACTGACCTGCGAAACTCAAGAGCATCGCCGCGACCAGTAGTGCGCCGGCGGAAATTGCTTTCGTCCACAGATAGGCGGCAATCTTCCATCCCCAGCGCTCGCGGTGAGCCACGTCATAGACTTCGCGCGCCAGGGATCCGGCGAGATTGATTCCATCGTCCTTAGAAATGTCGACTGGTTCGTTCCTGCGGTCTGCGGCGAAATATGTATCCTCGCGCGAGATTCTGGTGGGCTCAAGCAAGTCGCCTTCGACGCCAACATAAAACAGCTTTGGTTGCGTGCCTTTTTGCGGCTTGCGCACGGAAACTTTCTTGTTCGCGATGGTGCGGCTGACTTTGCTGGCTGGATTGTCAAGGTCGCCCGCGAGAATCGCTTGCGTGGGGCACACAATCACACACGCAGGTTCAAGGCTCATCTCCACTCGATGCGCGCAAAAATTGCACTTGGCTGCCGTGTTGTTGTTGGGATCGATATACAGGGCATCGTAGGGGCAAGCCTGCATGCAGCCTTTGCAGCCGATGCATCGGCGGTTGTCGAAATCGACGATGCCATCAGCTCGGCGGTAGAGTGCGCTAGTCGGACAAATTTCCGTGCACGGAGCGTCATCGCAGTGATTGCAGCGCATCACACCGAAGTGGCGCGAGGTGTGAGGGAACGCGCCCTTTTCGATGTGCTTGACCCAGGTTCGAAAAACGCCAACCGGTACCTGATGTTCTTCTTTGCACGCAACCGTGCAAGCGTGGCACCCGATACAACGGTCCTGGTCTATAACAAAACCGTAGCGCATCTATGAAACATCACCCTCATGCTGCGGAATTCACAAAGATTGCAAACCCGACATCATAGCTGATTCTTGCTCACGTCAGATATTTTCAGCTTGAAAAAAGATGATCATCCGAAGACGCACGGAAGAAAAACAAGTTGATTGGATAATCGCCAGAACAGGCCTGTGAATTCACCGCATTATGCAACTGGTTGAGTGTCGACTGTCTCTCCCACTGCGTCGGCGAGATGCTCAAGCGTCTGGTTCACCGTCAGAGAGTACATTTCCTGTCCTGCGCCTTGGCCTGATTCCAATGCGCGCTTGAGATAATGTCCCGCAATCTCTACCGCCAGGGCATCGGTAATCCACTTTCCGGTACGCTTGTGATATTCAACCCACGCGGGATGTGGCAGCGCAATCCACACAGGGCTGCCGTCCACCAGGAACTTGATGTCCACCGCATCAGCGTGTCGAGTAGCAATGGCCACGATCAGCGCCTGATAAATGCAGTGCACTTCCTTCCTGGTCCAAGGGTCGACAGCGTGGAAGTCTTTGTACATGTTCTCTGATGAAACTATATCGAACCCGGAGGACAAGGAGCAAACTCGGAGTGCCGGCTGAATGAGCCGTCCCTGCCTTTGGCCGAGACTGAATGAGTCAGCTTGCGGAAACGAAAAAACCAGGCGCTCAAGAACTGCTGAATTATTATGGTCATCACGAACTTCGATGAAAAACCTTGGCATCCTTCTCTCCGGACGCGGTTCGAATTTTGAAGCCATCGCCCGCAATGTTGCCGATGGGCGAATTCGCGATGCCCGCATCGCTGTAGTTATTTCCAACCGCCCGAACGCCCCCGGGCTGCAAACAGCTCGGGATTTAGAACTCACCTCGCTAGTAATTCCATCGCAAGGCAGGCAGCGGGCTGAGCATGATCGTGAAGTCGTGACTGCGCTGCAGAAACACGACGTCGACCTCATCTGCCTGGCCGGATATACTCGGCTGCTGTCGCCGTGGTTTGTGCAGCAGTTTCCACGACGGATTCTTAACATCCATCCATCACTACTTCCTGCTTTCCCTGGACTGGAAGCTCAAGAGCAAGCCTTCGCCTATGGCGTGAAAGTTTCCGGCTGCACCGTGCACTTCGTTGACGAAGAACTCGACCACGGACCGATAATTTTGCAGAAGGCTGTTCCGGTGCTCGATACCGACGACGAACGAGTTCTCGCGGCTCGCATTCTCGAACAGGAACACATCGCTTACACCGAGGCGATCAATATTGTGCTGACAGGGAATTTCCAAATTGCGGGACGAAGACTGTCAGCCACGCCACGAGGTTAATATCCATCCGCTTTCGATCTCACTGTGCACTGCCTTCCGCTCACCACTTTGTGATCAAAACCGCAGTGTATGCTTACACGCGTGATTGCATTGCTCCAAACCCGGCGGGTGTTTGTCGCCATCCTGGCGTTGGGTCTTTTCGCCATGGCGGCGCGCAACGTGACTGATCCAGACGTATGGTGGCATCTGCGAACGGGACAACTGATCCTCCAGAACCACGGACTTTTTCATACTGATCCTTACTCGTTCACGCGATTTGGTGCGCCCTGGATTGACCACGAATGGTTATCCCAGTTGCTAATCTCCGGCGTGTACGAGCTGGCGGGTTGGGGTGGTTTAATCGTTATATTCGGTCTTGTAATCGCGACGGCTTTTATGGTGGTTTTCTATCGCTCTCCGGGCCGTCCTTACATTGCCGGAGTAATCACATTGCTAGGCGCTTTTGCCTCCGCTCCCAGTTGGGGAGTGCGCCCGCAGATGCTGACTTTGCTTTTGACCAGCGTACTTCTGCTCATGCTGGAACGTTCCTACAAACGTCCTGGACTTCTATGGCTCGCGGTTCCATTGATGTTGCTGTGGGTGAACCTTCATGCGGGATACGCGCTGGGGATCGCGCTGATCATATTATTTTTGCTTGGTGATGCGCTCGATGTTGCATTTGGAGTCGAGGACTTCGCTCGTAAAGGCAACTCCGCACGAGCCGCGCGGTTTCGCACGTTGATATTAATTATTGTGGCTTGTGCCGCTGTCGTTGTGCTCAACCCATATGGTACGGCGATGTATGCATATCCTCTGGCGACGCTGCGGTCGCAAGCTATGCAAAGCTACATCGGTGAATGGGCTTCGCCCGACTTCCATCAACTGAAGTACCTGCCTGTGTTGGCAATGATCATGGCGACATTGGTGCTCCCTTCGCTTTCGCCCCGCCGCGTCAATCCGCGGGAATTACTGCTGCTACTGGTCGCCACCTACGCAGCTTTGCGTTCAGTAAGGCATATACCGATTTACACTTTGATCGCGATTCCGATCCTGAGCGCCCTGGTGGACGCATGGATGCAACAGCGCGCAGTTGCCAAGACGAGCAAGACGCAAACTCCCACCACCCCCGCGAAGGCTTTTTTCAATGCGCTTCTGTTAGCCGGTTTTACCATTTTCTTGTTGGTACGGGTGCATTTCGTAACCAATCACCAGACTGAAATGGAAGCCAAGGACTTTCCTGCGGCTGCGGTCTCATTCATCGCCGCCCATCACGCGCCTCCTCCGATGCTGAACCATTACAACTGGGGCGGATATTTCATCTGGAAGCTCTATCCCGACTACCGGGTCTACGTGGACGGCCGAGCCGACCTTTATGGCGACGCTTTCATGAACAACCTGGCCGCGGTGTACTACCTAAAAGGCGATGCCTGGCAAAGGGAATTTGCCAGGTGGAGGATCCGAACGGTCGCTCTTCCGCCAGACGCGCCATTGACGACAGCTCTGCGAGCCTTGCCAGATTGGGAAACGATCTATTCTGACAAGCAAGCTGTTGTCCTGACCAGGAAAGACCATTAAAGATCCTTCCATCTCCTTTCTTCCAAGGTATACGGTTAAAAACCAGGTGAATTCGACCATTCAACCCGAAAATTCGCACTTTCGGGGAAAAAATACTATAGAAATACCGCTACAAGCGGCATTTACGTGAGAAACTATGGTCACCGCAGGCGAGGAAAGGTGTGCAAAATTTGTCGCTTTGTCCAGATACCTCAGGGTATTATGGGCGGGGGACTTGGAAGGATTACCTTTCCTCCTTGTAAGCCTTTGATTCAAAAAACAAGTCATCGATGCAGTGGACGCCAAGTGCGCATAGAATTGCACGGCACGCACCGGGAGGCATCCGCCTGGCGACTTAGCAGGGAGTACATAATGAAGGAAAAATTTCTTAGCCTCTGGACGGGCGACGAAGCGCAAGATATTGCTGAATATGCAGTGATGCTGGCTGTGATTCTGGTCATCGTTGTCGGTACTATCCGTCTCATCGGTGGTAGTGCTAATAATGTTTTCTCTTCCGTGGCCAGTTCAATCGCGCAATAGGGAGTCGCGAACTGCGGCGTTCCAGGGAATTGGATGATTTCCCTTGAAGGAACGGACGGATCGCGGTCGTGCTTTGACTGCCGGGTCGTTGGCAGGGCCGGCGCGAAAGTTCGATCCCTGAGGAACAGTGATGAATCGTAACCGGCTCTTGTTAATAGGCTTCATCGCGCTCGCACTGGGTGCGTTCGTGAGCTTTGTGGTCTACCGCACCCTGCAGTCCAGAACTTTGTCTAAAACCCCACCCGGTGAAGAAGTCTTTGTCGCGGCGGACGATCTGCAGGTGGGCACCAAGATTGAGGATAAGGACATTCGCCTGGCTCGCTTTCCCAGCGCCGATCTGCCCGCGGGAGTTTTCCACCTGCGATCGAAAGTAGTGGGCCGGGGCGTCATTTTACCCATCGCAAGATCAGAATTCATTCTCAGCAGCAAATTGGCAGGGGAAAACGCGGGTTCTGGTTTGCCTGCGCTGATTCCGCCGGGCATGCGAGCAGTTTCGGTCCGGGTAAACGACACTACCTCCGTATCCGGCTTTGTTCAGCCCGGTACGCGTGTAGATGTATTACTGACCGGAAATCCGCAAGGTTCCAACGAACAGCAAACTACAACCGTTTTGGAAAACGTTGCAGTGATCGCCACAGGTACGCGGATGGAACGCAACTCCGCCGGTGAATCCCAGAGTGCTCCGGTGGTGACCCTCTTGCTCTCTCCAGACGATGCTGAAAGACTTACGCTGGCCAGCTCACAAGGCCATATTCAGTTGGCGCTGCGCAATCCGCTCGATACCAAACAATCGGACGTACCTGCGGTGAAAGCTAATTCTCTGTATAAATATGCGTCCGAGCCAACTCCGTCGGCGCCGTCGCACAGCAAGGCCAGACGCATCGCAGCCCCGGTTGCTCCTTCGATTCCCAGCGCTTACACAGTGGAAGTTTATAAGGGAGACAAGAAGGAAGAGGACAAGTTCTAGGTACAAGGCCGGAGTACGAGGTAAACAAAAACATGTCGATCCGCTCCCGTAAGTGGGAGAAACGTGAGATGCGAACCAGCCGATCTTTGGGAGTGGTGGCTGGTACGCTGTTGCTGCTCTGCGCTATCAGTGTGGCATTGCAGGAACCGGCTGCGCCGCAAGGTGCGTCCCCCCAGCAACCGCCAGAGACGCAGGCCCCGCCTCCCCAGCAATCCGTGCCCCCGGCGTCGCCGATGCAATCGGCTCCTGAGCAAGGTCCGGCAGCGTCAGCCCAGGCTCCTTCGGAGTCTGAGTCACATGGGGCGGCTCCGCTACGAGTGATGGTGGGTAAATCGCTGCTCATTAACACCACGGAAAGGCTCAAGAGAGTCTCGGTAACCGATCCTGGCGTGGCGGATGCGATCGTGGTAACGCCCACGCAAATCTTGGTGCACGGACGATCGGCCGGTGAAGTTTCGCTTTTAATCTGGGATGAACTGGAGCGTTCCCGGAGCTTTGACCTGCGGGTGGATGTGGATGTCAGCGCTGCGGCCGAAGAGGAACGACGTGTCTTTCCCGACGAGCAGATTACGGTCAGTCCCTCTCGTTCGGCCATCGTGCTTTCCGGCCATGTCACCACCGAGGATATTGCCAAACGGGCCGAAATGATCGCTGCCGCCTATTCGAAGAATGTGGTCAACGTGCTCACTTTCGGTCCGGTAGGTGCGCAGGAAATTCTGCTGGAAGTAAAGTTCGCGGAAGTGGACCGTAGCGCGGCTTTGCAGTTGGGCGTGAATTACTTCACTCCCGGCACGGGCCATACCACTGGAACTCTGAGCACGGGGCAATTTGGAGGAAGCACAGTCTCAACCAGCTCTACGACCACGACCACTAATACTACGGGTACCAGTACGAGTTCGACCTCTGCGATACCTCCGACTATCAACCTCACCAACCCGTTGAATCTGTTTCTCTTCCGCAGCGATATCAATTTTGGGGTTGTGGTTCAGGCGTTGCAGCAAAAAAATCTGTTGCAAATCCTTGCCGAACCTAATTTGATAGCCGTGAATGGCAAGGAAGCCAGCTTCCTGGCGGGCGGCGAATTTCCTTTTCCGATTGTGCAGCCCGGACAGGGTTTCACCGCGGTTAGCATCTCTTTCAAGGAATTCGGTGTCAGGTTGAGGTTCACCCCTGTAATCATGCCGAACGGGAATATACATCTGCGGGTGGTGCCAGAAGTCAGTCAGTTGGATTTCACGAACGGACTTACCATTTCCGGATTTAACATCCCAGCGTTGAGCACCCGGCGTGCCGATACTGAATTCGAATTGCAGGATGGGCAGAGCTTCGTGATCGCTGGCTTAATGGACAATCGGCTGACTGAGATCGCCAACAAAATTCCCGGGCTTGGAGACATTCCGATTCTTGGCAATTTGTTCAAAAGCAAGAATTTACAAAAGAGCAAGACCGAGCTGATGGTATTGTGCACCGTGCATCGCATCTCGCCCAATAATCAGCCGCCCGCGGGGCCAACCGACCCGCAGCCGTTCCTGGACAAAGAAAAGTTTGACGGAAAGAAGCCGTCCGGAGGCAGCAAGTAAGGCAACCCACGGGACCGTGGGTCCAGATAGCGCGAAATTGGCAGGAGAAGTGGCAGCATCATGCCTGAACTTTCAGTCGTAATAGTCGCACCAGATAACGAACAGCGAGCTGTACTGCAGGTATTGGTAGAGGGTACCAGCGTAGCTCGGGTAGTGCATACGCACGGCAATTTTCCGGTGTCTGCAGCCGACCCGCTGATGCACCGGATACAGGTGACCAAAGCTGATGTGGTTCTGGTCGACATCCCTCCGGATAATGCGATCATGGCCTTGCGCGGGATTGAGCTGATCCATCAGGAGATGCCGGCGCTGGCGATATTCGCCATTGGCAGCATCTCCCAACCCCAGGTGATTGTCGGGGCCATGCGATCCGGCGGTCGCGAGTTTATCGAACGTCCGACTACCACGACCGATCTTCTGGAAGCATTTGTCCGGCTGACCGCGATAAAGAGAAAAGTAAGCAAGGAAGGAACGAGTGGCAAACTTTTTAGCGTTATTAATGCCAAGGGCGGAAACGGCGCCACAACCGTCGCCGTAAATCTTGCCCTGGCGTTGCAAGCCGCCCACGGCAATACGGCTCTGGTAGACATGGCGCCGCTCGGACACGCGGCACTGCACATGAATCTCAAGCCGCTATTCAATGTTACGGATGCGATCCGTAACCTCCATCGTCTCGATAGCTCCCTGCTCGAAAGCTTCATGACCCGCCACAGCGGCGGATTGCAGCTACTTGCCGGTGCCAACGTTCCAGTGGCCGTGGAGCCTTCGACGGCTGATTTTGCACGCCTGTTCGACATGCTGATGGGACAGTTCCGGTACGTCGTGGCTGACGCGTCTACACGCATCGATCCGACGTCGCGACTTATTTGTACTCTGTCGCAATCAGTGTTGATGGTGGTCAACGCCGACGTTACTTCGTTGTGGAGTGCGGCCCGGGTGCAGCAGTACCTGGGGGAAACCGGCGACCGCGAAAAAATAAGCCTGGTGCTGAATCGTTTCCGCAAAATACCAGGTTTCAGCGAATCTGATGCCGAAGCTGCTGCCGGGGTGAAACTGCTGTGGAAGATCCCCAATCAATATTTCGCGGTATCGACAGCGATTGATCGTGGAGTGCCGGTTGTGGCTCAAAACAACACCGAAATTGCACGCGCTTTCGCCGGTTTGGCAGCGCGGCTGACGGAAAATGATTTGGACGTAAAGCGCAAAGCCTGGTCTTTGTTCAAGACGGTCTAGGATTGAGATTTCATGGCGAATTTGCAGACCTTCGAAAGAACCGAATACCAGCAGGTGAAGGCGGACCTTCATCGCAAGATTCTCGATCGTCTTGATCTCGAGAAACTGGGCAGGACTCCCAGCGACGCCGCCCGCGACGAAGTCCTTCTACTAATCCGGAATACCGTAAACAGCGAAGCCGTGCCGCTCAGTTTTGCCGAACGGGAACGGCTTTCGCGGGAAATCCTGGACGAAATCTTTGGCTTGGGCCCGCTCGAGCCTTTGCTCAAAGACCCAACGGTTTCGGATATCTTGGTCAACCGATATGACCGCGTTTACGTAGAACGCGCGGGCAAGCTCGAAGCCACCGGCTTAAGTTTCAAAGACGACGCCCATCTGATGCAAATCATCGATCGCATTGTGTCTCGAGTCGGACGCCGCGTCGATGAGTCTTCGCCAATGGTGGACGCGCGTCTTCCCGACGGCTCCCGTGTGAACGCGATCATCCCGCCTCTTGCTATTGATGGACCCTGCCTTTCCATTCGACGTTTTGGCCGCGATCCCGTTACCGCGCGCAACATGATCGAAAACAAGACGCTGACCGAACCCATGCTGGAATTGCTCTCCGCCATGGTCAAGGGACGGCTCAACCTGCTGATCTCCGGTGGAACTGGCGCCGGCAAAACTACGCTGCTCAATGTGCTCTCGGGATACATTCCGAATTCCGAGCGTGTCGTCACCATTGAAGACGCTGCCGAACTGCAAATGAAACAGGAGCACGTGGTGCGCCTGGAAACCCGTCCGCCCAACATTGAAGGCAAGGGTGCGGTGCGGCAGAGACAGCTAGTAATTAACAGTTTGCGTATGCGGCCTGATCGCATTGTGGTTGGTGAGGTGCGCGGTGAAGAAGCATTTGACATGTTACAGGCTATGAATACGGGTCATGAGGGTTCGCTGACCACGGTACACGCGAACGCGCACCGCGACGCCCTGGCCCGATTGGAAAGCATGGTTTCGATGGCCAATCTCAATCTTCCGGAGCGAGCTATGCGGCAACAAATCGCATCCGCGATTCACGCCATCGTGCAGATCGCGCGTCTTTCCGACGGAACCCGTAAGGTAATTTCTGTTTCCGAGGTTACGGGCATGGAAGGTGAAGTGATTTCAATGCAGGATATTTTTGTCTTCGATCGCACCGGAATCGATGAAAGCGGAAAGGTAAAGGGCATGTTCCGCGCGACCGGCATCCGGCCCCGATTCGCCGAGCGCCTGGCAACCGGGGGTTGCCGCCTGCGGGCGGCACTGTTTGATTCTCGCGTGGAGGTCTAAAACACTCTCAAAGTCCGTCAACGGAAAATGATGCTAACCATTATTGCCATACTGATTTTCGTGGTAGTCGCATTGGGCGTCTTTGTGGTCGCTTCTTTAATGGACCAGCGCAGCGCCCAGGCCCGGCTTCTGCGCGAACGTCTGGCAACCGTGCAGGAAGCCGCATCACGCCAGCCCAGCGAAGAACTTGCTCTGCTGCGCGACGAGATGTTGAGCAGAATTCCGGCTATCGACAATTTACTTCGCCGGTCGTCGAAAATTTCGAATCTGGCGCCCTTCCTCGAACAAGCGGACCTCAAGATCCGGGCGGGAAACATACTGGTTCTTTGCATGGCCTCGGCTTTAGCGATGGCCGTCATAGGGTACATATTGGCCGGCTCTTTGCCGCCTAATCAGGCCTTATTGTTTGCCGCCGTTGGCCTTGTGATTGGTGGATTCGTTCCCTACTCCTACGCTTCATATCGCCGCAACAAACGCTTCCAGAAGTTCGAGGAGTTGTTTCCTGAGGCTATTGATACTTTGGCTCGCGCTGTCCGTGCCGGACACGCTTTTACCACCGCTCTGGAGTTGATCGCCAATGAACTCTCCGAGCCGGTTGCATCTGAGTTTCGTAAGCTCTTCGAAGAGCAAAAGTTCGGCTTGCCGGTCCGCGATGCTTTGATGAACCTGGCCGAACGCATGCCCTTGGTGGACGTGAAATTCTTTGTTACGGCGGTAATGCTGCAGCGCGAAACTGGTGGTAATCTAGCAGAAATCCTCGATAACCTTTCTTATGTGATCCGCGAACGATTCAAGATCATGCGACAGGTGCGGGTATACACGGCGCAGGGGCGTCTTACCATGCTGCTTCTGATGGGGCTCCCTCCGGTCATCGTAATCACAATGCTCATGACCAGCCCGGCCTTCATCCACCCGCTGTTTGCGGATCCCATCGGACACGTTCTGGTTGTGGCTGGCATTGTGTTGCAGACGCTCGGCTACTTCGTGATACGAAAGATCATTCAGATTCAGGTTTGATGCATGGCGCTTATTCTCACAATTGTGGTGTTTCTGACCATCGCCCTGGTCGTGTTTTCCTTCGGGGCGGCGGCTTATGCACCCTCGTCGCTGCTCGGCACACGCTTGCGGGCGCTGGGCTGGCAACGCGCCAAGGCTCCGGAGAAGCCAGCACTCAAGCAGCGTTTGGAACAGGCGTTGGACCCCTTCAGCAAGGCGATACCGCTGTCCCCAAGCGAGGTCTCGCGAGCCCGGCGCTGGCTGATACAAGCTGGCTATCGCGAGCCACGTCACATGACCGTTTACATGGGCAGCCGCTTGGCCACGGCGCTCCTGGGATGCATGCTCGTGGTCGCGACCAGCGCCTTCAACTCTCCGATTTTGCTGGTAAGCGTGACAGCCTTTGGTTTCTTTCTACCGCGGTTCATGCTGAAGCGGATGATCAAGGCCCGCCAGCAGCGGATCAAGCTGGGTTTGCCGGATGCCTTGGATCTCACCGTTATCTGCGTCGAAGCCGGATTGGCGCTCGACCAGGCCCTGATGCGTGTTGGTCAGGATCTGCATCATGCTCACGGCGAACTAAGCGACGAGTTTCATCTGGTAAATTTGGAGATGCGAGCCGGCAAGCCCCGCGCGGAGGCTCTCCGCAACCTGGTGGAGCGCACCGGGGTTGATGATATCCGTTCTCTGGTGGGCACCTTAATACAAACAGATCGCTTCGGTACGAGTGTCGCTCAGGCGTTGCGCGTACACTCGGATTCGTTGCGCACAGAGCGCCGGCAACGGGCGGAAGAACAAGCTGCCAAGACGACCATTAAAATGGTAATTCCCCTGGTTTTATTTGTCCTCCCCTCGATTATCTTTGTCACGCTTGGCCCAGCGATTATCGAGTTAATACGGACACTGGCGCCCATATCGCACTGACAAAATCGGCGACAGATGTAGAGCAGTTCGGCGGGTGTGATTCAGGAGTTGTAATGTTGTTGCCAGTTTCCTCGGGATATGCATTCAATCGGACACGCAAAGCATATCTGGCCACTCGTTTGTCCGTCGCCGGAACCCATTGGTCACGCCTTCGTGGACTCATGGGCAAAGATGCCGCCAGTTTCCCCGCCGGGAATGGACTTTGGATCATTCCTTCACGCGGCGTGCATACCCTGGCCATGCGGTTTCCCATCGATGTGCTTTACCTCGACATTGATAAACATGTGGTCCACGTCGAGGAGAATCTGAAACCGTGGCGGGTGGCGAAAGTAAGTTTGCAGACCGCGTCGGTTCTCGAATTGCCAGGGAACACTTTGAACGCGAGCGGAACCGCCGTGGGCGATGAAATCGAGATCGCATTGAGCGGAAGCGCGACGAAGCAGCCGTCGGAGGCAACCACAGCGTGAACGACGAGCTTAAACTTCTAGTCGAGTGGTCGTCGCCGTGGCAGGAATTCCTCAGCGCCATTCGACCCGCGCTTGGTCGTTCTCCAGAACCTTTGGATGGAGAAGCACCGATCGGCCTGTTTCCCTACCGCGGGATGCTCGCCTCATGGATCGTGGAAGGCGCATTGTTTGCATTGGCGATCATGTTGACTCAGACGATCGGCAGGCTGGGGCCTTCTGAAACACCGCCCATGCCCAAGTATGACGTGATTTATTTTTCCGGCGAGGAACTGCCGCGAACAGAAGATGCCGGGGGTGCGCAGGTCGGCCGGTCGGGCCGCGCCGGCGGCCACGAGGCTCATCACCGAACCCAGACTATCCGCGTAGCCCGTGGCGAAGTACTGCGCGACAAAGTTGTAGATGCTCCCAAGCTAAAACTTCCGCAATCGGACTCGGCGGTCGCGAATCTGCTGGCGTTCAAACCAATTCCTGGGACTGCTCCTGCCGAAGGCCTGAAATCTTCCCTACGCGCGCCCTCGATCACGGAAGCTGCGATTGCTCCCGCACCAGATGTTCGTAATGACAATACCCGGCGCGCGGCCATGTTGAACGCCAATATCATCCCGCCGACGCCTGAGGCGCAACGCGACAAAATGCTCTCCGCTGTTTCTTTGAATGCGGCCATCGTGCCTCCCAGTCCCAGCGCACCTCGCCGGGATATTTTCGTGCCCATCGCCGGTTCACAAGCTGTTAGCGTAATTCCTCCTCCAGTGTCCGCTCCGGAACAAACTACCAACCAGCACGCGCGCCTCACGCTTCCCGCGCAATCGGTGATCGCGCCAGCGCCGACGCAGATTGCACGTGAGATCAATCCCAGAGGTCCGGGGTTTGGTGAGGGCACCTTGCAAACTCAGGTCGTGCCGCCCCCCGCTTCGATGGCAGACTCTTCGACCGCTCATCACTCGTTCAATGGCATGGGCAACGCCGCTGTTGTGCCGCCTCCAGTTCAGTTAAACGGCGCTGCGACCGGAACTCGTGCGGTCGCTGGCTTGGGCAATGCAAATGTCGTGCCGCCTCCAGTTCAGGTCGGCGGTGGCTCGCTCCACCGCGGCACGATGACTGGCCTGGGAGGCGGAGTATCAGCCGTGCCGCCACCTCCGTCAGTATCAGGTGATTCACTATCGGGATTAGGTCGAGGGAATCGCGGCGCGGGCTTAGGCGGTCCAATGGATGCCGGTTCCGTAACTGCTCCCCCGACCAATAGTGGCGGCAGCGGCAAAGGAACCGGAATCGTCGTTTCCAGTCAACCGGGATCAAAAATTGGTGTGCCCGGTAACGCCGGTACGGGCTCGCTTGCAATGTCGCCGTCGGGAGGTGACAAACCCGGACTTGGCGGATCGGGCGGAGGAGCCGGCATTGGCCGGGGCGCCGGGCCAGGCAGCGGTTTGTCCGGTGAAGGTACCGGTGCGGCGAAAGACGGCGCCGGTCACGGTTCTGAAACCATGGCCCGCGGCGGAATTTCTCCCTATCCCGGCCCTGGGGGCGCGGGCAATGGGACCACGGGAAAGCCAGCCATGTCCGGCGTGTCCGTCAGCGGCGGCAGCAACATCGTGACGTTGCCAAGCTTCTCCGGGGAGGGAGCTGGCCCTAACGTTTCCCCCCGTTCCTCCGCTGGCAAGGATCACGATGGACCAGGCATCACTGTGGTTGGCAGCGCGCGTTCAGGCGGCGCATTCAACTTCTACGGCAAGCTCATTGGAGACAAGAACTACACGATTTATATCGACACAGTGCTCGGCACGGCGGTGATGCAGTATGCGGACCCAGCGTCCGCGTCCCATCCCTACGCGGAAGATTTGGTCGCTCCGCAACCCATGCGTTCCGACTTACCAGCTAATTTGAAGCCCTCGCGACTGGTAATTGCCTGCATCCTCGATCGCTCGGGATCGCTGCGCAATCTGCAGGTACTCGAACCTGGCCGAGCCGACATGACCACGAAGGTACTGGCTGCATTAACCAGTTGGAAGTTCCGACCCGTATTTCGCGGCGACCAACCGGTGGAAGTAAACGCAATCCTCGGATTCGATATCGACACCCGCTAATCCCTGCTTTCCATCAACCGGTTCTGCTACGAAAGCATGGGCATCGTCTAGACATTCCCCGGCTGCCAATCCTTCCGCGCAAAAGCGAAGCGGCCATCAGTCCCCTTCGGCTGTGCCGATCTGGACTGATGACCGCTCGGTTTTACTGGGGGTGCTTCGTAAAACAGTATCTAAATTGCCTTGAAGGTCGCCAGGTCAACGAATTCCTCTACGGTGGTGTCCGAACCGACGTCACCTATATCGATTTGAAACTGGAAGCCGACTCCGCTCCCCCAGCCGTGGGGCAAATGGCCTGCAGGATACTTTGCGTTAACCGGGTACACATGTCCATTGACCGTCACGCTGTCGTAATACATGCAAGGCATGCCATCGCAGCGGTTGGTGTCTCCGGATACGCGGTGAGCGTCCCACTGCACTTCGGTCCATTGATTCACCGGCAGTGAGCATCCGACTCCGGTGTTCATCCAGTGTACGTGGAGTTGGTCGAATACTTGCCAAATTTTGCTGACCTGATTGCACTGAGTTCCGAACATGAATTCGACTCCGGTCGAACTCGAAAAGTCATACTGATCGAACTCGAATGAACCCGCCGATGAGGCGGAAGCCGTGGGGTAAACCCAGAAACTCATAGTGAAGGAAGTTGCGGAATCATCGGCGCCAGCCCTGAAACTCCACAACGCATTTGTGTATTTGTAACCCGCGAGCAAAAACTCCATGGCGTCGCCATCCCTGGAGGGAGAGTGATGATCGATGGTTTGGGAAACAGCCGTTGGACGATTTTCTCCGCCAGGATTACATTTCGGGAGCACACAAACTGGCTTCCATCCGCTCATCGTGTCATCGACATCATATGAGGTAACCGATTGGCTGTTAGGCGTCTGAGCTAAGGAAAATGCGGAAAATAGCAGGCCGACGTAGAATCCAGCCAGAACTTTGTGCACGATCTTCATGTATATCGTCTCCGAAATCTTGCCCGAGGAATTTTGAAACGGTCACGCTTGAAAGCAAACTACAGGATTCGCTGTATGCCCCCTAGATGTCAGAAGTACATTACTGAAGTTTTCTGAAAACGAAATTTCCTATCCACATTCGACGAGCGGAGAATTCTTAGATTCAGTTTTTGAAGAGTGTAATTTTGTCGGACGAAGTTCGAGTTGAGCTGATTTACGCGGGAATTGCGACGTTGCGGATGGGAATAAATTTTATTATCCCTGCAATTTTTTCTTGTGCAGGGGCGAAATCTGCAGCGATCATCCGATCTTGACGCCGCCGCCCAGTTAACTGTATTGATTCTTTTCCACAGCGAACTTGATTTTCACACTTGAAGCTCGGGATTCCCTGAGCTCTACACCCAACACTCGTAAATTGTTGATTGAGGTCGGGCATCCTCGCCGGGATGAAAGGACGAGAGCGATTACGACTTCAAGTACCAGGGCACATTGATAATGCTGATTCGCTGATCGCCACTGAGGAGCAGAAGGGCTGTCAGCACTTCTCCACGCTGGTTGTGCAAGAAATAATGGTACCAGTGCCTTTCCACCAAGCTCGGGATAACTACAGCAACCGTGCGGTCTTTATTCTCCTTCTCTACTTTCAACACATAGTCCACGATCGGGTGTAGAACCAACCTGTAGGGTGAGGGCAATGTCACCAGCTTTGGAACCCGCGCGCCGCTCGGTTCATCCTCGGCCCATTGCCATTCGGGCTTGTCTTCATCCGTGTCGCAAGTTACATGCACCGCCTGCACATCCGGAGAGAGTGACATGGCGTAGCGCATTGCTTTGGCGGTCGCCGCGTTCCATTGGTCAACCGGAACAATCACAATTGGGGGCGTCAGATCTTTCGCACTCAACACCATCCCATTCTTCAGCGCCAGTTCCTCCGACACCCTCAGATAATGCCGCCGAACCCTCGTCATAAACAGCAGCAGCGCGGGAATAAGCAACACAACCACCCATGCCCCGGCTGCAAACTTGGCGACCACGATGATTAGCATCGTGATTCCGGTTGCCACAGCGCCGACGCCATTGATCAGTATGTTGTGTATTGCTTTTCCCTTCGCCGTGCGTAGCCAGTGGCCGACCATTCCCGCCTGCGATAACGTGAAGGCCATAAACGCCCCCACCGCAAATAGCGGAATCAACCGGTCCGTCACTCCTCCAAATAAGATCAGCAGCAAGCCGGCTAAAATCGCCAGAGTCACAATGCCCTGCGAATAAACCAACCGCCTTCCGCGTAAGGTCAATGAATGTGGAAGATAGTTATCGCGAGCCACCATCCGGCACAACCGCGGGAAATCAGCAAACGATGTATTGGCAGACAGACAGAGCACCAACAGCACCGAAAACATAGTGATGTCGTAGAAAATTCCTTTTCCCGCCACCGCGGCAGTCAGCATCGAAAGCACGCTCTGATAGCCCGGTTGCCCCGGATCTGTCGCCGTAATTTCGTAACACCGAACCAGGAAAGCAATTCCGCCGAGCAAGACGATCAAAATCGCGATGATCGCCGTCAGCGTAGCGCGCGCCGCGGGAACCACTGGCTCCGTGAAAGCCTGCACCCCGTTGCTTACTGCTTCGACTCCGGTCAATGCCGTGCAACCGCTGGCAAAGGCTTTCACAAGAATCCAAGCACCCACTGCTTCCATCGCCATAGTCGCGTGGGGTGGTACTGCCACTACCGGCGTGGGATGTCCCCCCGACATGAGAACTTTATAAAGTCCAATCACAATCACCAATCCAAGCGTTCCCACAAATAAGTAAGTCGGAGCCACGAAGGCCGACCCCGCTTCCCTCACGCCCCGCAAATTGACGATTGTCAATATAACCAGTACTGCCAGGCACATCACCAAGGTGTGCGGCAGCAGCCTGGGCACGGCGGAAACCAAAGCGCCAATTCCCGCCGAAATTCCCACCGCCACATTCAGCAGATAATCGATCATCAGAGCCGCAGCGGCCAGCAATCCCGCACCTTCACCCAAATTTTCCTTTGCCACCGTGTACGAACCACCGCCCGACGGATATGCCGCAATCGTCTGCCGGTAGCTGAAATAAACAATCACCAGCAGGACGATCACCGCAGCTGTTAACGGAAAGATGTAGCGAACCCCGATCAAAGCCAGGGGCAGCAGAATTGTCAAAGCTGCTTCCGGCCCGTATGCCGCCGAACTTAAGGCGTCCAAGCCAAAGGTAGGGATTCCCTGGACAGGAGAAATACGTTCACCCTGGTCTTCCGAGGAAGCGAGTGGCCGTCCGAACAAAACATCAATCCATCCCATGTCGCCTCACAAGTCCGTTAAGCGCCACCAGCGACTCTAACAAATGAGGGGAGCAACTGTTGTGGTTTCTTCAAGCGTGGTCGTTTGTCGTGTTAGCGTTACACTGACTCTTGAGATGGCTGCGGCGTCAGCTGCGAATGCTCTGAACGATGAAAATCTGCAAGACGATCGACGAAATGCGTTTAGCCGGGCGAGAAGCGCGGCGTGCGGGAAAGAGTCTAGGTTTTATCCCCACGATGGGTGCACTGCACGAAGGCCACTTATCGCTGGTACGTGCCGCGAAATTAGCGTGCGATGTGGTCGCAGTTTCCATATTTGTGAACCCGCTGCAATTCGGACCTACGGAAGATCTGGCCAAGTACCCGCGCACCTTCGAACGTGATAGCGGGCTGTTGGAGAAGGAGGCTGTCGATATTCTTTTCTGCCCCACGGCGAAGGAAATGTATCCCGCGGGAGCCATGACCTATGTCACGGTCGAAGGCTTGAGCGACAAATTGTGCGGTAGATCGCGCCCCGGCCACTTCCGCGGCGTAACCACAGTCGTCGCCAAACTATTCCACATCGTCGAACCGGACAAGGCTTTCTTTGGACAGAAAGACGCAGCTCAGTCCACCATTATTCGCCGCATGGTGCAAGACCTGAATCTGCCAATCGAGATCTTAGTCTGCCCAATCGTTCGGGAACCCGATGGACTCGCCATGAGTTCGCGTAATGCGTACCTCAAGCCGCAAGAGCGCAAGTCCGCTTTAGTACTGCATCGCTCACTGATGGAGATGAAAAATCAATTCGATCACGGCGAGCGTACCGCCGCGAAGTTGATTGCAGCCGGGAAACAGCTGCTGTCCAAGGAAGCCGGAGTGCGCCTGGATTATTTGGAAATTTTCGACCCGTCCACGCTTGATCCGTTGACGCAGCTCAATAAGCCCGCACTGGTTGCCGTAGCCGCCGTCGTGGGAACCACTCGCCTGATCGACAACATCGTGTTGTCCGTCTAGGCGTGGGCGTCATCGCCTGTGATTTTGAGAAAGCTAAGAAGCCACCGGCAAGTTGCGCATCTTCGTGCCAGAAACGAATTCATTCCCCGCGATGAGGTATCGTAGCGGAAGCGCCGCTGCCTTGGTGATCCCGATCCGCGCCGTCGTCAATACCTGCGGAACACGGTATTCGTCGTCGGCGATAAAGAGATCAGATCGCGCGCTGGTCAAGTCCTTCCCGTTATCTCTTTCTCGTGTGATGCCGAACGCTTCGGCCAACCGTCCGGGGCCGCTAGTGAGTTTTCGCAGGTCGCGTGCGGAGTCGACGGTCACATGTCGCGACCTCGCCATTTCTTTCACACCAACCAAAGGCTCCAGCGCGCGAAATAAAATTCCACCAGGCACTCCATCCGGCAAACACGACACGTTCAAGCAATAATGATTGCCATAGATGAAATAAACATAAGCGTATCCCGGAGGCCCGAATATCACTGCATTGCGCGTGGTGCGCCCGGCAAAGGAATGAGCTGCAGGGTCGTCTTTGCCCATGTAAGCCTCGACTTCCACGATGCGCGCGGAGAGCAACCGACCGTGTTCTTTCCGCACCAGCACCTTGCCGAGTAATTCGCGGCAAACCAGGCGCGGATCGCGATCGTAAAACGCGCGCGAAAGTGGTTTTCGCAATCGGGTAACGGCGTTCACATCGTTATCCTTTTACATGACCGCTAGGCCGCGCCTTTGGCCGCACTCTTCAAGTAAGTGAGCACTTCTTCGGCGTGGCCCTCGGGCTTCACTTTGTTAAAGATGTGTTTGATGTTCCCGTCCGGCCCAATGATAAACGTCGTCCGGGCCACTCCCATCACTTTCTTGCCGTACATGTTCTTTTCCTGAATGACGCCGTATTCATTGGAAACTTTCTTGTCAGCATCGCCCAGTAGCGAAAATGGCAGGTCGAATTTGTCTTCAAATTTCTTGAGCGCTTTCGGTTCGTCAGGCGAAACCCCGAGAACCACGGCTCCGCTCTTTTCGGTTTTCTTATGGGAATCGCGGAACTCGCAGGCTTCAATGGTGCATCCCGGGGTGTCAGCGCGAGGATAGAAATACAGCACGACCCACTTTCCGCGAAAGTCCTTTAACGAGACCGGTTCGCCATTCTGATCGGGCAAAGTGAACTCCGGGGCTTTATCATTGATATTGATATTCATGACCATCTCTCCTTTTCCATCAAGTTCTCGCTCAACGTTATACCGCACCGCACGGTGGCGCGTCATCTTCACCGTTTTCCCTTTGCTGGTTTTCCTTCAGAGCTCGCTAACACAAACCTTGCCTGCGCCTAGCAGTCATCCGAAGACCAGCAAAGGCCCCCGCGCCCTGGGCTTGCTCGAACTGCCGCCAAAGGGCAAAGCGCACTTGATTCCCATCACCATCCTGATTGACGGCAAATATTACGACGCCAGCGCCTACAAGGCCGCGCCGGTGCCAATGGCGTTGTGGCGCGACACCGTCTATGAAGCCGTGCGTACCGGGGTTTCACTCGGACTATTTACGGTGACTGGCGCGCTGCAAGCCAAAGATCCAAACAAAAGCATGCAATGGATGGCAGAAGGCACGTGGCAGACGGCCAGCGAAGTTAAGGCCAAAGCGGCGAAGAAGCCAGTGCCGTCGATCCCGCGCGGCATGAATGATGACGAAGGCCCGCCGGTGCTTTTGCGGCGCAGCACTGAAAAATCCAAGTCGTCGGATTCTTCGGCTGCTCCACCGGCGACGACTGCTCAAACTCAGACTCCTCCGAACAGCGCACCATCCGCAACTGCTCCAGCTACGACTCCGCCACCAACGCCGCCAGCGGCGGCTTCATCGCCTTCTACAGCTACGGCTCCGGCCCAGCAAGCAGCGCCGGACGACCAGCCCTTAGAGGATAAAGACCGGCCCGCGCTGAAACGGGGCAAGGCTGGAGCCGCGTCGGCCGAGGAGGCTCAGAAGAAAGCGGCGGCGGATACTTCCGCGAAAGCAGCCGGGCATGCTGCCCTCACTCCCGCGAACGCTTCGCCAGCATCAGGGTTGCAATCTGGTACGCAGGCCGCGAACCAGATCCAGTTGGTCCCCGCCATTTCAGATTCCGACGGACCCGATCCGCTCCCTTACACCTACAGCATGAAGCTTGAGGAAGAGGAAAAGTTCCGCAAGAAAATGCTGGCCATAGCGGCCGATGAAATTCGCGCGCGCGCAACTGCGATCGGTGCACCAAATGCAAGCAGCACACAATCCACGCACACTTCTGCCCAACACGGCAAAGCAACAGCCGCGAAGCCCGTGCAGCCCACGTTTGAAGATGTTCAACTGCGAGTTTTTGACCTGGCAGATATCAATGAGCCCGAACTGGTGCTGACAGCAAATGCGCGCATGCCACAAGCATCACACAAGAGCCCAAGCCCAGGCTCAAGCCCCGATTCGCAAGATCTGGAATACATGATGACTTTGGTGGTTCGCGAAGACGTGAACGGAGATCTGCACAAGTCTCTGGCAAATGTGACCGACACCCAGCACCTGGACGTAATTCCACGGTTAGAACTGATTGACGCCGTCGACGTCGATGGCGACGGCCGAGCCGAACTTCTCTTTCGCCAGGTTTCTGACGCTGGGAGCGCCTTCGTAATCTACCGCGTAATCGGAGACCGGCTCTACTCGTTGTTCCAAGGCTCGCCTCAGTAGCGAACCCGCTCCGAGATCGTTATGGCTTCCGGTCTTCTTCTTCAGCCGACGAAGCCGTTGGATAAATTCTGATCCAGTGATTTCTGACCTCGGGGCTTACTCTGCGGCCATTCCAGCTAAAAACTATGAGGCTCGTTTGCTGTTTTGGCATGTGGCAGTCAATGCAATTATCTGAGATTGGGCGCGTCATTTTAGGATGGCTCTCAGTTTTATGGCAGCTCAAGCAACGTTGGGAGAATGCAACTGGATCCTTCTGGGTCAGGTGAACATCGTGGCAAGTGAGGCAAGTCATGGTTGATGACTGGAAGCAGCGACTTTTCTTGAGCAGTTCGACCTGACTTCCGTGGACGTCAACCGCCGCGTCCGGCGCGAGCTGCGGCAATTCAAGGTACTTGTCCAGAGGTTCGCCGGGAACGTAAGAAAATGCCGGCAACAGCGGTACGCCGTGCCCCGCATGGCACCAGGCGCAAAGATCCATCTGCCTTTCTCGCGTTAGTCGGGCGGGATTCACAATGCCATAGTCTGATGCGACCTTGGAGGTTTTCGAGGCGGAACGCTCAGCGTGCGCGCGCCCTGGTCCGTGACACTTTTCGCAGGTAATGCCGGTCACAAAACCGGTTTCGCGGTAGCGATTCGCAGGTGGCGCCAGCGACTCGAAATAAGTTCCATGGCATTCCAGACAACGCGCAATCACTGGCCGGTCGAAGTAAGCAACGCCGTCACGATAACCTGGGCTATTCACCCATCCAACTTCATTCCAGTAAGACACTGGCAACTGAAAAAGCAGGTCGCCTTTCCAGAACAGAAAAGTCTGCCCCTTGCCTCCCGACCCCACCACCAAGCCAAAGCGTTCGCTGCGCGAAGTGGTATAAGGCGGCTCGCCCTGGATAGCCGTCTGAAAAAAGCCATCATCCTTTGCTTCCATTCGAAAAAATAGATCGGGATTGGAAGTCTTGAGAACATTAGCGTCCTGCCTGAAACTGCCACGAATGGAATTTCTGTCTGGAAGACGCGATGTCAGATAGTGAGCGGTTTGGTGAAAGCTTTCGACTTTGTCCTGATGGCAGCTGCGACACTTATCATCGCCAACATAATTTTCTCTGGGACTGGGCTTTGGGGAAGAAGTGGACGCTGAAGTTGGCTGAGAGCTATTGCTCTGGCTCGCAACTTGAGTCGCAAAAATAAGAGCCACAATCGCGAGCAATGTAGCCGTGCAGTTCATTGTCGGGGGCAACGCGCGAAAAAGTTTGTCTTCGCTTCATATAATCATAATCTGCAGTAGGCTGGCGCAGCTATGCTCGGTTTGGTTATCAGCAGGTTGGGAAGAGACGCAACATTTGTCTGTTGAACGGTAAACAATCGTGGCCGTACGCAAACAAGTGTGGCCGATACGAGAACTACTTCTGCGTGGCGACCAGTTGCCCGTTCTCGACGTGGATATCGCCAACATCGTCCGGCAGTTTCAGACGATCGCGCTGTTCCGAAAGCTTTTTCTGCAGAGCGCCACTTACCAGCGATACCGGAACGTTCAAATCGCCGATTTTGAATTCGGTGGGGTCGAAAGTAGCGAAGCCATCTTTGGAGCCAAGATGTCCGGCGAGCGTGACATAGACATCCTTTCCACCAATCTGGGTTACAAACTGGCCACGGGCTACGTCGCCATCGAAATTAACTTTGTAGTCTTTAACCTCAGGCTGGCCCTCCCCGATAGCCACGTCGGGGGAAGACGGCACGGTCGTGGGCAAGCCCGGGCTGGATTGCGTCGACGTGCCAGCCATTGCTGCTGATGCCGGAATACTTGCAGGAAGTGCAGCCGCTGCCTGCGCTAGCGCTGCCGTGATTTCGTCGGAACTAAAGCGTACCTGGGCGGGAGCATCGCCAGGATTCTTGTGCTGTTCCAACTGCTCCAGTTTGTTCTCAAGCGACTGCACGTTCGCTGCCGCCGCGGCGGGCGACTGCACCGGGGCCACGGGCTGCGGCTTTTTTAACACTAGAACTAGGGCGATTAAAGACGCGGCCAGCGTAGCGATGCTGATAATGCGGTCAAGCTTCCATTTCATGCAGTTGTCCCCCGCGAACGGTCAGACTCTATGTTAGCGGCGACAGGTAAGCGCATCATGTGACGGAAGGCACTGGTCCCAGGGGTACTGGGCGAACACGCACCCCCTCATCATTTTGCGGGCTCGAACAGGAGTGGCTAATCGCCCACAACTGATCCGCGAGGTTACAATTTAATCGTGCCCATTCTTCGTAATCTCCGCGTCACCCTGGAAATGATCAAGTGGGAGCACTCTATTTTCATGCTTCCATTTGCCTTGTGCGGAGCCATGCTGGCGGCGAACGGTCTGCCCAGCGCCCATGCGTTAGTCTGGATCATCATTGCCATGGTTACTGCTAGGTCGGCCGCCATGGCCTTCAACCGATACGCCGACGCGTCGATTGACGCCGCGAACCCGCGAACCCAAACACGCGCACTTCCTGCCGGAACGCTCACTCCCGGTTTTGTGATTACGTTCGTGCTCGTCTCGTGCGCGCTGTTTGTTTTCGCCGCTTCGCAGCTCAATCGGTTGTCATTTATTCTTTCGCCGTTCGCGCTGGCTGTAGTTTTGCTGTACTCCTACACCAAGCGGTTCACACGCTGGTCGCATTTGGTTTTGGGATTTGCCATGGGCATCGCACCCTCGGCTGCTTGGATCGCCGTCCGCGGCTCGCTTGACCCTCGCATCTTGCTGCTCACGGCTGCTGTGACGTTTTGGGGCGGAGGCTTCGACGTGCTCTACGCGTGTCAGGATTTCGAATTCGATCAACAGGCCGGGCTGCACTCCATTCCGCGTTATTGCGGCATCGGCAAATCGCTTTGGATTTCGCGCCTATTCCATTTGATCATGCTGGTTTTGCTGATCAGCCTTGTTGTTGTGTTTGGATTGGGCAAGCTTGCAATTGTCGGAGTGATTGCCGTGGCATTGCTTTTGAGTTATGAACACTCGCTGGTCTCACCTCACGACCTCTCAAAGCTCAATGCCGCATTCTTCACCATGAACGGCGTGATCTCCGTGGTGTTCTTCTTCTTCGTGGCGGGAGATTTGCTGTTGCGACGATAGTCCCTCAATTTCATCTCCCACTGTGACTTCAGCCGCCTGGTTACGATATGATTAAGTCAATGTCCAGCACACACTTGCAGAGGCATGCGTTTCAGAGCGATGACCAGAGACTCTACGCTATCCAGGACAGAGTTCTGGCCGGGCAACGTCTCTGCGCGGACGACGCG
>DASYOD010000149.1:0-6861 GCA_036008085.1 Terriglobales bacterium | reverse complement strand
AGCGCCGAAGGCTGCAACCGAAGACGAGGTTCAGCAATTGCGGCGTGAGGTCGCGGAGCTAAAAGCTCAGATTCAACGCCTCGTCGCGGCGAGTGCCCCCGCGCCAGCCGGCGGTGCACACCTAGTGCAGGCTACCTCTGTCGCGAGCCCGGAGGCGAATGCTTCGACTGCGGCCCCCGCGGCGAGCAGCGTTGTTGCCCCGAATGGTGATTCCTCTTCGCCTGCTGCGGCCACCCCGGCTGACATCGACGCGCTCCAAAAAGAGATCGACGTTCTGCAGAACAAGGCAAACAGCACGCCCACGCCAACTGCCGGATTTAACGGCGAGCACTTCTTCCTGAAGAGCCCAGATGGCCAATTTACGATCATGCCGGTGGGCTATTTGAACGCGCAGTACCAGTTTAACAATGGGGACGGCGCGCCTCCGGACACATTCGCCATCAAGCGTGCCCGCTTTGGCGTGCAAGGCAACTATGGAAGTCAACTCGACTATGCATTCCTGTTTGAGACGGCCTCCACCCTTACGATCCGGGACGCTTACGTGGATTTCAAGCCTTGGCCGTGGCTCAAGATCATGGGCGGCCAGTACAAACTACCTTTCTCGATGGAAGTGGGAACTGCTGACACCAACGTTCAGTTCGCCGATCGCTCGATCAACTCTGTGTTGTACCCGGACGCCTCGGGCGGTTTCCGGGCACCTGGCGTTGACGTTCATGGTGATTTGGCCGGGGGTAAGGCGCAATACTGGGTCGGCATTTTCAACGGTCAGGGACTTCTCGCCGCATCCACTACAAACGAAGTCGAAGTTACCGGCAGAGTCCGTTTCAGTCCGTTCAAAGATTCCGACAACCCCTGGCTGAAGGGATTGTCTTTTGGCGGCGCCGCCGAGCATAGCCGATCCAAGGCTCTTGCAAACGAACTCAGCTTTAGCGGCCTCATGGTCGACGGAACTTACACGTTCTTCCCACAGTACCGTATCAACGGCGGAATCGAGCGCTATAACGGACAATTCTCCTTGCTGAAAGGCTCACTTGGTATTCGCGGTGAGTACACCCAACTGCTGGAGAAGCGCAGCAACATTGGCTCATTTCAACTCGGCGGCGCTGGATACACCACCCTTCCCGGCATCGTAGGCAAGGGCACGTACTTAGCAGCGAATTACTTGCTGACCGGCGAAAAGGAGCCGGAGAATGCGATTCCGCGGGTGAAGCATCCGGTGATTGGCCCCAATTCTCCCGGTGAGACGGGCGGTCCGGGGTGGGGTGCTTGGGAATTGAAGGCGCGCTACTCCTGGCTGCAGGGGCGAGCTGCCGGTTTCACTTGTGACGCCACCACGATACCGGCCTGCCCCATAACGCCAGTGATCTTCCCGCTACAAACCGACCACACCACGCAATGGTCTTTGGGCGTGAACTGGTACCTGAATTATTGGGTTCTAGTGAAATCGGACTTTAACATCGATCAGCTTCATGACCCAAGCGTGCAGGGAATTCTGCCGCGCAATTACTTCGTGGTGATTGAGGGTATCCAGTTCCGGTTCTAATTCAAGTTTAGAAGCGGCTCGGGTTTGCCCACTTGCTGCTGGATATGACGGGGGCCAGCATAAGCGAATCCGGGAACAGTCTTAAACGGTGGTTCGGCCCCCGGCAAAAATCGTTGGAGGAAATTCGATGAAATCGAAAACGCTTCCCTTGCTGGCCTTCGCCGCGCTGTTGGCGGTGTTCATTTTGAACAGTTGCGGAAGCAGTCCGGCTAATTGTCCGGTCTGCGGCACGGATAAAAACGGGACGGTCGGGCTGATTGACGTGATGATCGTGCCGGAGCACAACCCCAACGGCGAGCCCGGCGGTCCTTTCAACATATTTGACATCAGCTGGGTGGACCCCACGAATCGGCTGTACTCCGTGTCGGACCGCATTGGCCTTGATGTTCCGGTGTTCAGCACCACTTCGAACATCGCGCTGTGGGCCATCGGCGGGAATAATTCAGTGTCCGAGGCGGGAAACAATGCCAGCTCCTGCTGGTTCGATCCTGAGCTCAATACGCCCGGTGCAGTTGCGACAATTCCTCCCATCACAAGCGCGCAGGGGAACTACACGCGGTTCGGATGCAAAACGGATAACTTCCGCATTCCGGGCTTCTTCGGTCCCAACGGCTTCTTCGGCGGATTCATGGGTGGCCAATGTTGCGCATCCCGCGCGAATAACCTGAACCCCCTGTCAGGTCCCAATGGCCTGGAAGTCTCCGCGGATGGGAATTTCATGTTTGTGGGGAATGGCAGCTCGTCATTTTTAATATTCGACCTGACCCCCATGCTTTCGAGTGGCTTTACGGCCCCTCCCTTGGTCACCGCAGTAATCCCGACCGGCACATCAGCAGACTACGACGGGCTGCCTAACGGAATCTCCAACTGCGAACAGTCTGCAAATGGACGAGCGTTCGCCGACCCGACCTGTGGCGACCTGCGCGGCGATGAACTTGCAACCACTGGCAGCGTAGTAACTTTCCCGCAAGACGGCTTGCCGCATTACCTCGTTTCGATCATCAACGGCGATCCGGGTTTCCCCTTTGTTAGTATCGTTGACGTAACCGGTGTGGTGACGAGGACGGGAACAGACGCTCAACAGCATTGTCTGGCTTATTCCCAGGTTGTGGACCCTACCAATCAGGCTCCGTTTAGCCCTGGCATCAGTACCTATGTCACGACTCCCGGTGGCACTCCAATCACAACACTGTTTCCGGCGAATTACGACTCATGCATAGTCGGGCAAGTTTACTATGACGGCGCACCCCAAAATGACACGACTTCTTTCATCGATGATCAAGGCTTAAATTTGACCGCCTCGACCGGCCCCTTCCCGTGCCCCGATCCTTCGCTGCAATTCTCAGGCACGACGGTGGGCACGGCTGGACCGGCTGTCCCATCCGGTGCATCCGGGCATGCTGCTGGCTTCAACCCGGATGTTGCTTGCCATCACGGACCCATCCTCGACATTCATACAGGGGTATATGACCCAACTTGTAACCCGACTCTAGCCGGAGCGATTTGCCAGGGGGCGATTGCACCGGCGGGACTGGGTGGCATGGCATTCTATCCCCCGACAAGCACCTTCCTTGTGACTAATGGAAATGCAACCGGTGACATTACAGTCGGCAGCGTCGATGTAATTGATCCCCTGCACGCAGTCACAGTCGGTGGGGTCACGCGGTACGTACCGGTAATCATCAACAGTTTTCCGATTCCGATGTGCATGCCCACGGGGGTGAACGTCGGGCCCGGCACGGACGTTTTGGTGGGTTGCGCCGATCACGATGGTCGCGCGTTCGCGCCTTCGACTGTGATTATTAATGGTACGACCGGCGAAATCCTGACCACCATCAACAACGTCGGATCCGTCGATGAAACCTGGTATAACCCCGGTGACGGCAATTACTACCTGGCGGCCCGAGACATGCCGACCGGTCCGGTTCTCGGTGTGATCAATGCCAAGACCAGAAAGTGGCTACAAAACGTACCCACGAACGGCAATGCTCACAGCGTGGCGGCCGACCCGATTAACAATCACATCTATGTACCGCTGCCCTCTGGCAGCAGCGCCAATTGTCAATCAGCCTCCGCGGATGGTTGCGTCGGCGTGTACGCATCCGAGTAGTCAAGAAGGAATTATTTTGAGGCGGAGGCCCGGTTCCACTGCAGTGGATTCGGGCCTCTGCTTTTCTAGGCGTGCGGAGTTAGCGGACCATGGTTTCCTGGTAGCGCATCATCTTCCAGTCGCCATCGCGGTTGGTCCACAGCTCGCCGATGAACACCCTCCTGAAGTGTAGGGGTGAGCTTTTGGGGAATTGCATGGTGCTCTCGTAGGTAACAAAGGCGTAATTTGGCCCGAGTTGCTGAACTTGGAACAGCTGAAGCAGGTAATCGGTATACATGCTGTGCTCTACTTCGCGGAGAGTCTGCATCTTGGTGCGTTCGCCATCTCCGTCGGACTCGACGGCCTGGAAGTCATCAGTTAGAAAATGTGCGTAGGTATCTTTGTCTCTTTTCTTGAAGGCTGCCCAGGCTGCTTGTACTTTTGCTTCGAGCGATTCGGCCAGCTTGGATTGAGCGGCGTCAACTTTCTTTGATGGCGCGCTCGCGGGGGGATTATCCGATGCCGCCGGTTGCTGTGCGAATGCAAAACAGGGAAGCGCAAGCGCGATATACACACAAAGAATGCAATTCCGCATTTTGTTCTCCTCGATTGAGCGTGGCGAATCTTACAAGTCTGTTGCGTCACAGTCAAAGCAGAGTTCATTACACGGCCTACAAGCTGGTTTTAGCCGATTTGCCGTCGCTAGGGGATTTGGCTACTATTTATTAATATGGAAGTTTCTGACCGATGCATGGGTAACTCCGCGAAGACCTGCGCGGGACGAAAATAAAGGAGACAAACCATGAAGCCAGCTCTACTATTCCTACCCTTGCCGCTCGCTTTGGTGTCATTCGGCTTCCCGGCAACCACGCCGTTTCAAACACAGCCGGAGCATGTGTGGCGACAATCTATAAAGACAGATACGGCCCGTGGGACGGTATACGATCAATACACGCTGACGGGCAAGTTCCTTAAAGCGCCTCAGAAGGGCGATCTCGCTAATCGTCCCGCGTTGGTGGTGGGCTGTAACCCTCCCAAGGAAACACGAAATGGCAAGGGCAAATTCGAATCCGCGAATCTTCTAATAGGCACGGGCCTGAAGATTCATTACGTGGAGCCCCAAGAGATACGTGGAACGTCTTATTTCCCGAAGATCTTCGTGCAATATCGTATCAACGACGGCAAAAATGTGAAAGAACAGTGGACGCCAGGAGGCGATAAGGCTTCTGCGTCGATCCCGAAAGATACGATAAAGAAGCTTCTTCGCGCTCAAACCGTTGATATAAGCACAAATGACGACACCGGGGCGCCGATCGTCATGAAGTTTGACATGCCCGATCCAGCGCCTGTTACCCGGGGCTGCAATGTGGATGAGTAGATTTGTTCGTCGTTAGACCAGATCGAATTTCAATTCGCCAAGCTTTTCAAGACTGCACGCGACTCTATCGCCCGGCTTGAGCCAGACTTGCTGGTCTTTGGGCTTGCCCTGAATCACGCCCTGCGGAGTGCCGGTGAAAATGATGTCGCCCGGTTTTAGAGTGATGACGCGGGAAATGTACGCGATCATCTTACGCGTGTTGAAGATGAAGTCGCTGGTGTTGGAAGATTGCCGCGTCTCGCCGTTCACGCGACACTCCAGCTTCAGGTTGTCGGGATCGATTTGATCAGCGGTAACCATGTAGGGGCCGATCGGTGCGAATTGATCCGGCGTCTTGCCCACCATCCACTGCCCGCCGGTTTCAAGTTGCAGGTCACGAGCGGTGAAGTCGTTGCCGGTGGCAAAACCCGCCACGTAGGAGAGAGCGTCGGCTTCGCTCACCACTTTAGCTTGGCGTCCCATCACCATTACTAATTCAACTTCGTAGTCGAATTTCGTGGCGTAATCCACCGGAAGTTTTATCGTCCCATTGTGATGGTTGAGCGTGGTGTTAAACTTGTTGAAGAGTACCGGTTGCTTCGGAACCGGCGCGCCAATCTCCAGGGCGTGTTGACGGTAATTCAAACCCACGCAGACAATTTTTTGCGGGTGCGTCACCACTGGGCCGTATTCGATTGAGTCTTCTTTGAGGAATGCTTTTTGCGCAGCCTTTGACTTGGCGGCGGCATCCACGAGCGCGTTCAGGCTGGGGCCATCTTCGTTCTGAAGCAAATCGTCAGTTGTCGCTGGGGCATGCATCCGCAGAATTTTGGAGGCTTCGACTACATCGAGTATTCCTCTTTCGCTTTTCACGCCAAGGCGGCATTCTGAGCCGCTACGAATACTCAGTACGGTGAGTCCGCGGGCCATGCCGCGCGAGTCCGTGGAGGGAGGTTTCGGTTGTGAGGTGGAGGTCGGCAGCCGGCCAGTCACTGCCAAAGCACAGATCGCGCTGGTATCCTTTATGAAATCCCTTCGGTTCCGATTCATGGCAGTATCTCCTTCAAATCGTTGAGTTTCTCCGCGCCCGGGAGGCCTAGCTGGCCGGAATTATAAATCAATCTATGGCCATTAATAATGAAAGATTTGGAAGGTAAGGGAAGGGGCAGGCATTTCTACAGTGTTTAGCTGATGGAAAATATTTGCCGTAAATACGAAAATCGTTGCAAGCGCGTTGCTAAGCAACCGCGAGTTCGGCTCTGATAGACTCCCTTCAAACGGCCCCTGCAAAATTTCGGTTCGATTTCAAAGGAGCGAGAAAATGATGAAATATTTCGCAGCGCCTTGGGTTCGTAAAATGATCTTCCAAACCGCCGCAATCGCTGCAATGGTGACTATCTCGCCGTCTTTTTTGCCGAATTATAGCCGGGCGGCGGCTCAGGACGACAAGCCTATGACAAAGGACAAGGTCGTTGTGTTGGCGCACCTGCCCCTGCCCGGTTCGCCAGTTCGGCAGATTCTTGTGCAGGAAGAGAACGGCAAGCGATATCTTCTGCTGCAACAGAATGTTCATTTCACCGTGGTGGATGTAACGAATTCCAAGAATCCACAGATTGTCGACCGTGTGGCGGAGAAGGGAAAATTGGCTCAGGTAGGCGCGGGACTTGCGATCTCTGTGCAAACTGACGAATCGACACAAGGAAGCGTTCCCACGCAGACGGTGAGGCTAGTTGATTTGAGCGATCCGAAGAATCCGCGTGTGGTGAAGACGCTCAACGGCGTGACCAGCATTTATTCCGATGACGGGCGACAGTTGATTTACGCGGCTAATAATGAAGGATTGTGGATCATCAAACATTACGAAACGTTCCG
>DASYOD010000148.1:0-5888 GCA_036008085.1 Terriglobales bacterium | reverse complement strand
GATGCCGGCAGGCCTTGGCGAATCGCCGAGCGCCTCGACGTGAACATCTTCCACACATCCCCCACCGCGATTCGCATGTTGCGCAAAGCCGGACCGGATGAGCCCAAGAAATATCACTACCACTTCAAGCACATGACTTCCGTAGGAGAACCGATTGAGCCTGAGGTTTGGCGCTGGTACTACAAGACGGTCGGCAAAGGCGAAGCAGTTATCGTCGACACCTGGTGGCAAACGGAGAACGGCGGATTCCTCTGCAGCACCAAGCCGGCGATCGATCCTATGAAACCGGGTAGCGCAGGCCCTGGTATGCCCGGAATCTATCCCTACATTCTCGACGAAGAAGGCCACGAAGTTAGCCCGGGATCGGGCAAGGCCGGAAACATCTGCATTCGCAATCCCTGGCCGGGCATCATTCAAACCGTGTGGGGCGATCGCGAACGTTTCGTTAATCAGTACTACAAAAAATACTGCAAAAATCCAAACAGCAAAGACTGGCGTGATTGGCCTTACTTCGCAGCCGACGGCGCCGTTTTAGCCGCCGATGGTTATTTTAGAATTCTTGGCCGCGTCGATGACGTAATTAATGTTGCCGGGCATCGTTTGGGCACGAAGGAAATAGAATCCGCATGCTTAACCGTTCCTGAAGTCGCCGAAGCCGCAGTTGTGCCAGTAGTGGACGAGATCAAAGGCCGCGTCCCAGAGGTCTATATCGCTCTGCAGCCTGGAACTCAACCCACGCAAGAGATCGTAGATAAAGTCACCAAAGCGATCGAAACCATCATTGGTAAAATCGCGCGGCCGAAGCGGGTGCACATCGTTCCCGATATGCCCAAGACTCGCTCCGGAAAACTGATGCGCCGCGTCCTGGCAGCCATTTCCAACAACCTGAATACTGGAGATATCACCACGCTGGCGAATCCCGACGTGGTTGAAAAAGTTCGCGAGATGGTGCAAGGAAAAGATTTAGTTGCTTTGAAAGAAGGCCCCGAAGACTTAAAGCACTTCGGCAGTGTGGAGTAAGAATTCGAGGATAATCCGTAGTGCAAAGACATTCGACTGGGAATCCACTGTATTTCGCCTACAGTTCGCCGGTCCACGATATACAGTTCAGTATTGTCGTAAATTTGTCACTAAACGTGACAAACGTCAGCCACAAATAATTACGCATTTCGTTCGTGCCAACCGCTCATGGGGATGCTCTCATCTTATGAGTGAGCTGCTTCACTCTAACGAGGCGCATCATGGCATGCTATGAGATGAAGGGAATTCGAAACGAACTCGTCCAACTAATTGAAAAGCAAATGGAAGTCATTGCAAAAGAAACCTGCGACCGCCTCACAGGAGAAGAATTGCGCGACTACGACAGCCGGAATGAGCGTATCGCCGAGTTATATGAAGCGCTTAACGGAGTAGATTCTGCTGCCTAACCGCACTCCGCCGGAGGAAGCGGACGATACTGCTGTTTTCTTTCGACTGGAGGCCACTACCTTAAAGTGTCGACTGTATCGCCGGGTCGCTGCTGACGTGGCATCCTAGTGTCTAACATCGATCGCGGAAAATCGAACTTGAAATTGCGCCTGGAGGATCGAATTCGAGTTGTCGCAGTACCAGAAACGGAGTTTAATCAAACCATGAGGGAACTCTGAAGCCCTTCACCTACACGCCGAGCCTTCGCCAATTAGCTGCCGGACGAATATCGTTAACCGAGCGGCGTAAACAGTCATCATAGTCTCGCCGCAGTGATGGTTTCTTACTTGCCCTCCTCTTCGTTTAAACCCTGAGCTTCAGGACGCCGGTCTTTGAAACGTTGGTGATCGATTTCGAGAATTCGATGAAGTTCATCCACAAGATGCAGGAATTTCTGCTGATCCTGTTCGATGACGATCAGGCAGCACAGCTCGTGAATACGTGCGTTCTCGTCCCTATCCATCATCAGGAGATAGGGCAGTTCTAATGCCGAATCATATGAATGGGCTGTGAGTAATTTTGCTTCGCAGGTTATGAATTCTTAAGCACTTGCGGGAGTCATGTAGGAAGGCCAGTGATTCGATTGTATGACGAATTTACACGCTTTGCGGGAGTTTGATGGCAAAGTTGCGATGTTTACCAGTCGTCAAAAAATTACACACAAAACTCACATCCACGAAGCAACCCAATAAAAACGTGGTGAGCGCGGATGGACTCGAACCATCGACCCATGCCTTAAAAGGGCATTGCTCTGCCAACTGAGCTACGCGCCCACATCAGTGCGGGACGTCGCGGAAGGTTTCACATATTCTTACGCCTCGTCCGCTTTTTCGCCCCACTGCGGTTATGAATGGAAGAACATTGGACGTTCCCGCATTTTCGCGTCCTCTAGCAGTTTACCATTCCGCGCTGAAGGATTGAATATTGCGCTTGTGATGACGTTGGAATTTCGAGAAGTCAGCGGGATTAAACGGCCCACTACCGGCCAGTGAATGCTGCGGCTGGAAAATCAAATCGACATTACGCCGACTTCTTTCTCCACTTCGACGGTATCGACCATCACAATCGCATCCCAAGGACAGCCGTCGAGGAAGCATCCGTCCGGCCCTTTGCTGATGCACTTTTTGCAGCCAATGCAGAGGATGGGGTCGACCTGAATTCTGCCGAACGGCGGATGATCTTCATCCGGAACCCAGAACATGCAATCTTCCACCGGACAATATTCCACGCAAGCCGGCGAGCCCGCACACCCTGTGCAGCATTCAGTAATGACCGCCAACTCTTTTGGTTTCTTTTTTCGAGGAGTCAGCAGCCCCTTGGACTTAGGTTCAAACTTAAGCTCGTCGGGTACCATTCCCGCGGGTTTCAAGGAGTCCGCTTCAGCAGGCATGGCAGAGATTATACCGTAGGCCACGTCATTTTCATCCGCACCCAAGATATCGGCCGGTATTCATTGATCTGGGCTCATTCCGAATTCCTGGGTTTTATCAACCAGGAGGAGAGATCTTGCGCGCGGTAATGTTAAGCCCTAGCCAGTTTCATTTCGGCCCACCCCTTTCCGGCTGCAGTGCCTTTGCGGCCAAACGCTCATTCGTTTCTGATAATATTGCGTTCCAGCCCTAAATTCGTTTTTACATTCGCCTCTCGCCGAGAGGCGCAAGGAGCAGCACTCATGGCCGGAAAAAGTGTCAACAAAGTAATTCTTATTGGAAATCTCGGCAAGGATCCGGAACTTAAATACACCCCCAGCGGAACACCAGTGGCCAAGTTCTCTCTTGCCACTAACGAACGCTTCAAGGATAAAGATGGCCAATGGCAGGATCGCACCGAGTGGCACAACATTACTGCTTGGGCGCGCACCGCGGAGATCGCTGGCGAGTACCTGAAAAAAGGCGGCAAGGTTTACATCGAAGGCAGCCTGCGAACCCATTCGTGGGACGACAAACAGTCCGGGCAGAGAAAATACATGACGGAAATTATTGTTAACGACATGGTGCTGCTCGGCGGACGCGGTGAAGGCATGACTGACGAGTCCGGCGGCGGACGCTCTCGTGGCGCTTCCGCGGGCGGAAACAATTTCGATCAACGCGCTCCCGAACCTGAGCACGCAGCAGCGTCAACTCCCATCAGCGACGAAGATATTCCGTTCTAGCAGCTGGCTTATCCCGTAGAGACGTTGCTGGCAACGTCTCTACAGCATGGTGTTCTTCACGTGTCTCGAACGTACTTTCCCAACCTAATTTAATATTGGATTATCTTGCCTCGCGATCACACTCCGAAGCGCATTGTGTCTCTGCAACCGAGCGCGACAGTAATTCTTGCGGCCATCGGAAAACTCGATCAGGTCGTCGCTTGCACCAGGTATTGCGTGGATGTTTGTGCGGAGATTAACCATCGCGAGATAACGATCGTTGCCGACTCATGGACAGCAAGCACCGGCCAGATCGTTGCGGCACGTCCGGACTTGGTGATCGCCGCGGTTCCTTATCAAGAGAAGGCAGTAACGGAAATCCTGAAGTCAGGTGCGCGTTTCCTCGGTTTAGCTCCGAAAACTCTGGCCGACATTTACACCGACATTGCCACTGTCGCGGGAATCATGGGTGCTTCCGATCGTGCAGAGCCAGTGATTGAGACGATGGAACGAGAAATTGAAGAGGTTCGCCAGCACGCAAATGGCTCGCAGCGTCCTCGGGTTTTTTGTGAGGAATGGGGTAAGCCCTTGATCTGTTCGCAGCCGTGGGTGGCCGAGTTAGTGGCGGCGGCGGGAGGCGAGTTCGTCGGAACTCCAGGAAAACAGACATCGGCTGAAGCCGTTTTTTCGGAGAACCCCGATGTCGTCGTGGCCGCCTGGTGCGGCGCGGGCGACCGCGTTCCCTTAGAGAAGATCGTTCGCGATCGCGGCTGGATGGAGATGCGCGCTGCCAAAGAAAACCGCGTCTACTGCATTCGAGATGAATTTCTGAACACACCCGCCCCAACTCTTGTTCAAGGTTTACGCGCACTCGCTGCTGCGATTCATCCTGAAGATTTTCCACAACCTCCGGGGCTAAGATGCATTAGCGAGAGACTAATAAACCGGTGAGCACTGCAGCTCGCTCCACGAAAGTTCGAACGTTGGCCTGCCCATGAAGCGAGTCGTCGCAGCTTTAATTTTCCAGGAAGACAAGATTCTGGTATGCCAGCGTACGCGTCATCAGACGATGCCCTTGAAGTGGGAGTTTCCCGGAGGCAAGATTGAAGAAGGCGAACAGCCAAGGGACGCGCTTCACCGCGAACTAGACGAGGAACTAGGAATCGATGCAAAGATCGGCCAGGAAGTGTCGCGAATCGTCCACGAATATCCCGGCGGAGGCTTGGTTGAGTTACGTTTTTTCCGGGTAACCGAATATAAGGGAACAATCGAAAATAAGATCTTTCGCGATGTCCGCTGGTCGCTGCGCTCCGAATTATCGCAGTACGATTTTCTCGAGGCAGATCTGGCCCTGGTGCGGGATTTAGCCGATGGGAAAATTGTCTAGCACACCCTTTCGCCGTGACGTCCCAGAGCCCTGTTGTCGTCCCGAGCAAAGCGAGAGATCTCAGTTCTTGCTCCGACCAGTGAAACTCTTGTCGCGTGTGGCGAAATGACGCGAGACTCGCAGTAATGCCTACTGCGAGGTGCTATCCCGGCGCTTGAGCGTGGGCCGCTCATCGGCATCGCCATTGTTGCCAGTATCGGCCGGGTCAGTGTGGGTCGCGCGTCGCAGGGTCGGACCGTCGCCTCCGTGGTTCCTATCAACCTTGTGGCGGTTTTCCAGTTGCGCGAGCCGCTCTTTCACATCCTGAAACTCGGAACTGTCGACCTTGTATTCCTGTGCTGGCGGCAACAGCGTGTTGATCTCCTCTTGCGTCTTTGCAATGCGATCCGGGGTTTGCGGATGAGTGTCGAAGGTCTTAGCCAGCGTCCCCGGCTTGTGCTTTTCCAGACCTTTCACTTTTTCGAAAAATGAAGTCAATGCCTGCGGATCGTATCCCGCCTTGTACAAGTACTCGACGCCGAGGAAGTCAGCCTCCGACTCAAAACTGCGCGTGAACCTCAGAAACCCCATGGGTATGGCGAATCCAGCCAGGCTCTGCGCGGCATAGCCGATTCCGCCGCCCACAAAGATTAGCGGAATGGAAGCCAACTGCAGCAACTGTCCACGCGTGTTCTCGCGCGCCAGATGACATGCGGCAACGTGTGCAATTTCGTGCGACATCACGCCTGCCAACTCAGCTTCGTTGTCGGCCGCCAATATCAGTCCGGAATCGACATAGAAGAAACCGCCGGGCAATGCAAACGCGTTCACGTCGTCGGTATCGATAACTTTGATTGTGAACGGTACCTGGGCGTCGGAATTCCGCACCAGATTTTGACCGATGCGATTGATGTACTCCGCAAT
>DASYOD010000147.1:0-4662 GCA_036008085.1 Terriglobales bacterium | reverse complement strand
TATGCTGGATACTCATGTAGAGATTTTCAAAATTGGCTCTGGAGATATCACTTGGCCGGAAATGCTGCGCAAGATTGCCAGTAAGCAGAAGCCGGTGTTGCTGGCCACGGGCGCTTCGGACGTCGCAGACGTACAGCGCGCTGTAGAGGAAATTCTGAAGATCAATCCAAACCTGGTCCTCATGCAATGCAACACGGACTATACGGGGAGCGGCGCAGCGTTCCGGCACATCCATCTGAGGGTTCTGGAAACGTACCGGGCAATGTTTCCCGGCGTCATTCTCGGTTTGTCCGATCACACCCCGGGGCACGCCACTGCTCTCGGTGCGGTAACGCTTGGTGCGCGGGTGATCGAGAAGCACTTCACCGACGATAATCAACGGGAAGGACCGGACCACCCGTTCTCGATGACGCCACGAAGCTGGCGCGAGATGGTGGACCGCACTCGCGAACTGGAAGCGGCGCTGGGATCGCCGATAAAAATTGTCGAAGAAAATGAGCGTGAAACTGTGGTGGTGCAGCGACGCTGTTTACGCGCGGCGACAGATCTCAGCCCTGGTACGGTGCTGCAGCGTGAGATGCTTGACGCGCTTCGTCCTGCGCCACGGGATGCGGTGATGCCTTTTGATTTGTGTCGCGTGGTCGGGAAAGTCCTCATCAATAATTTGCCGGCTGGTGAGTATCTCAAATGGACAATGCTTGCTGACGCTGAGGTCCATTAGTGCGCGTCCTATATCTTTCGGACAACATTTCGGATCACAATCGCAGATTTCTCCAAGCATTGGCCGCATCCTGTCACGAAGTTTACTTCCTCGACTTGACGCAGCAAGTGTTAGCGGAACAATGGCTGCCCACCGGGGTACAAAACTTAGAATTAGAACACGGCATTCAACCAGGCGCGGATCCACATCAGTTTGCGGAAGTTTTGCCAGAGTTCCAATCTCTTTTGAGACAAATCCGCCTCGACGTTTTGCATGCGGGCCCGGTTCAGACTTGTGGTTATGTTGGGGCTCTTTCCGGCTTCCACCCGCTCGTGGTGATGTCGTGGGGCTCAGACATTCTGGTCGATGCGGAGCGAGATTCTGAGTGGCGCGACGCTACAAGAGTCGCCCTTAGCGCCGCGGAGGGTTTCTTCTGCGACTGCGACATGGTGCGGGTTGCGGCTCAGCGCTACGCGTCGATCTCGAACCAGCGAATCGTGCAGTTTCCTTGGGGAATGAAGCGTCGCTCGTTTACTCCGCATGGCCAAAGTGAGGACAGGGAGAAATTAGGATTCGGCCCTGACTCGTTCGTGCTCATCAGCACGCGATCCTGGGAGCCTCTTTATGACACTGAAGTTCTGCTTCGCGCCTTCCACCGCGCTTATCAACAGAACAAGCGGTTGCGTTTGCTTTTGCTGGGTGACGGTTCGATGGCGAGTCGAATTCGAAATCTCATCATCGAGCATGAGTTGGACCGAGTCGTGATTTTTCCGGGAATGATTGCAAGGAAAGACATGCCTCGCTGGTTCCGGAGTGCGGATGCATACCTGAGCTGCGCCAAGTCAGACGGCACGTCAGTTTCGCTGCTGGAGGCGATGGCCACAGGGCTTCCTGTGGTGGTCACCGACATCCCGTCGAACCGCGAATGGATCGTCGAAGGGAAAAACGGCTGGCTTGCGCGGGCTGGCTCATTCGCAAATTTTTCGGAGAAGATTCTTCTCGCAGCGAATTTGTCGCAGCGCGAGGCCGCAGAAATGTCACAGCGGAACCAACGAATCGTTGCTGAACGAGCGGATTGGGATAAGAATTTCCCCGCGTTACTTCGCTTATATGAATGCCTCGTCAACAGCGCAATGGCGATGAAAGCATGAGAGTGGTTAGTCCATTATTGAAGCACGTTGTTTATCCTGGCTTGTCCAAGGCTGGGTATCTTCGCCGTGCTGCGCAGGCCGCGCCAACAGTTTTGACTTATCACGGCGTATTGCCCGCAGGATACAAAATCATCGATCCGCAACTCGATGGCAATCTGGTTTCGCCGGAATCTTTTCGAGCGCAGTTCCAATTTCTCAAAGACCGATACAACGTTATTTCTCCCGAAGAATTTCTGGGGTGGTGTGAAGGCTTGCATCAGTTGCCGGCACGTTCTGTGCTATTAACCTGCGATGACGGCTTGCAAAATTGCCTACACGACATGCTGCCATTGCTCCAGGAATTCGACATCGAGTGCCTATTCTTTGTCACTGGCGCCAGTCTCGGCCAGACGCCCACAATGCTCTGGTACGAGGAGCTTTATCTGATGCTCCTCGCGGCTCACGTGGAGTTCAGCGTGGAGCTGCCCGAAATTGGAGAGCGCATTCGAGCAACTTCGTTGACGAGACATTCTGCGTGGTGGACGTTGGTAAACAAACTTTCGCAGCAGGATTCTGAGCGGCGAAAAGGACTGCTGGAAGCGATAGCAATCCAGTTGGGGCTTGAAAAAAATTGGAATGCCAAATACCGAGAGGACCCGGTATTGAGCCGCCGCTTCCTACTGTTAAGCGGGGCCGAAGTGAAACAGCTTGCTGTTTCGGGAGGGAGCATGGGATCGCACACTCTCTCTCATCCAGTGCTGTCGCAATCATCAACGGAGGCGGCGTGGAACGAAATCTCTGGGAGCAAACGCGAACTTGACCAGATGTTGGGACAAGAAACGTGGGCATTCGCTTATCCTTTCGGCGATTCCACTTCGGTCACCTCACGTGAAGTGGAGATGGCGGAACGCGCGGGGTTCAAGACTGCATTCCTGAATATCGATATAGGCGCGACAGGCGTTTCAAGGTTCTTTTTTCCACGCGTGCACATCACCGCAGAGATGACGCTGACCGATTTGGAAGCGCGCATTTCGGGCTTTCATCGGTCACTACGACAATTGTTCGGTTCGTCGGGCCCAATCGTTGTGGGGGCCGAAGCATGATTACGGAGACGTTGCCTGCGCAGGAAGAGGCGGTCAATCGTCGGACTTACGGTACTCCGGACGTCGCTTCTTATTATGCCGCGCTCAATTATTTGACTCCGTGCGAAAAGCTGCTGTTTCAAACCTATATCAAGCCAGGAATGCAAGTTCTCGACCTTGGGGTGGGCGGAGGAAGAACCACAGCCTATCTTTCGAGAATTGCATCACGTTATGTGGGAATCGATTATTCGGAAGCGATGGTGCAAGCGTGCAGAAAAAAGTTCCCACGCTTGGATTTTCGCTTGGCGGATGCGTCCGAATTATCTTCGTTCAAAGACGAATCGTTTGATGCCATCGTATTCTCTTTCAACGGGCTCGATTCCGTTATTCCGAACGAAAAAAGGTCGCGATGCCTGCGCGAATGCCAGCGAGTGCTTCGTCCAAAGGGAACATTCATTTTTTCTTCGCACAATCCGCGCGCTGTTCTCGTTCACGTGGATTGGGATCGAGGAAGACTGAAAGCATTTGCGCGCAGATTCAGGCCGCGGGCAAAGGTATGCTTTCCTCTAATCGTAGGTGCGCTCACTGCAGCCAAAGCGACTCATGCTTTTTTCTCTGCGGCAATCAGATCATTGGTGAAGACAATCCGCTACGTTCCAAGCAGTGCCTTCTGGTGCGGCCAAGGCAGTCTTCATGATCCGAGCCACGGCGGCCTGATCATTCATTGTGCAATACCCGAGCAAGTTATCGCTGAGTTATCGGAATTCGACTTTCAATTAGTCACGTTCCGAGGGGATGACTATCCGCGAACCAGTCGTGCCTTTTTCACCGATTGGTATTACTACGTGTTCTCCAAATCTGAAAAGTCGACGATCGGCAGGAAATCGTGCGCCTAGTTCTGCATCGTGAGATTCCTGACGACAACATTTTGGCTCGCCAGTGGAACCAACTGGTAGAGCAAATGGAGTTTCCGGAAGTTTTCTACACTTACGAATGGTCGCTGGCGGTGAGCCGCGCCTATCAGGCTTCGATCACACCTCTGTTGATGCTCGCTTATGAGGAAGACTCGTTAGTGGGTGTGGCTGCTTTGGCAACTGATAAAACAAGATCCGACGCATTTTTTCTGGCAGGCACAACTGCGGACTACTGCGATTTTGTTTCCTCGCCGGAATTCCGGCAGAAACTTGTGCAATGCTTTCTGTCCCAACTTCGCATGCTGGGAACGTCGATGCTGGTGCTGCCGAACCTGCCAGCCGATTCTGCTACCGCACGCGGGTTTGCGCGTTCAGTCAACCTCGAAGCGTACAACTTGTTTTCTCAAGCGGCGTTTCAATGTGCCCAAGTGTCCCTGCGAACTGCGGACCAGCGAGCATTGGTCGCGCATTCTCTCCGGCACAAACGGGAGCGCCGCTACCTGAAGTCTTTAGCTGCAAAAGTTCCGGTCGTGCTCGATCATTTGCGGTCCTGGGAAGAGATTGCTGCTGCATTGCCATCATTCACGAAGGCACACATCGCGAGGTTCTCGGCTATTGGCCGCGACAGCAATCTCGACAATCCGCAGCGTGTGGTTTTTCTCGCTGAATTGGCGAAGTTGCTTGCGCCGCACGGCTGGATTACTTTGAGCCAACTTCGCGCGGGCGAACGTCCTATAGCGTGGCAATACGCTTTTCGATTCGCCCGTCACCACTGTTTTTACCAGACCACGTTTGATGATAGTTTTCGCGACTATTCTCCGGGCTTCTGTCTGCTT
>DASYOD010000146.1:0-3531 GCA_036008085.1 Terriglobales bacterium | reverse complement strand
TTCAGCGTTCATCCCGAAAATCCACTGTCATCCCGAGCAACGCGCCAGCAGCTTCTTGCGGGATACACATAAATGTGAGATATTTACACATCGATTAAATTGGATATTTATGCGGACTAATGTCGAAATCGACGATCGTTTAATGCGCCAGGCGATGCGCTGCAGCGGCGCCAGAACCAAGAAAGCCGCCGTAGAGACTGCCTTGCAATTGCTGGTTAGAACATATGCCCAAGGAGCGATTGCTCGGCATCGCGGCAAGGTGCAATGGGAAGGCGACCTTAATCAATCGCGTCTGGGCCGGGTTGCGACCTAGGGCAACCGCTGCATGGTGATCGTCGATACAACGGTCTGGATCGATTACCTGCGGGGTACGGAAAATCCTGAGGTCAGCTGGCTACTCAGAAAACTGCGACAGCAGCCGCTAGGGTTGACCGATCTGATCCTGTGCGAGGTGTTGCAGGGCATCCGCGACCCACGAACACTCGCGCAAGTTCGGGACGACCTGCTACAGTTTCACGTGTTCCACGCAGGCGGGACGGAATTAGCCATCACCGCCGCCCAGAACTACCAAATCCTGCGAGCGCGCGGCACGGTTCGCAAGACGATCGATTTTCTGATCGCCACCTTCTGCCTGGAAGCGGGCCATGAACTGCTGCACCGTGACCGCGATTTCGATGTCTTCGAGAAGGCGCTGGGGCTGAAGGTCGTTCACCCGTAGCTCGCGAACAGAACTCCTATGCTGAAAAGGCTGACCCTGCTGCGCGATCGGGTACAGAGCTGGGAAGATTACCCATTCTCCGTTCCTGCGATCCGCTCGTTGGATGCTCTCAATTTCAGGTCGCGAATCTGCTTCTTCGCCGGTGAGAACGGAACCGGCAAATCGACCCTGCTGGAAGCAATCGCGGCGCACTATGGCTTTGGACCGGAGGGCGGAAACCGCAGCCTGCATAGCAACAGCACAAAGAGCAATCAATCGGTCGATGCGCTCACCCGATCTCTTCGACTCTCCTTCGACAAGCGGACCGGAGCTGGCTTTTTTTTGCGCGCAGAGAGTCTTTTCAACGTGGTTTCCCACATGGACAATCTGGATATGGAACCTTCGGCTGGGCCTCCGATCAGCGCATCCTACGGTGGCCGCAGTCTCCACACCAGGTCTCACGGCGAAACCTTTCTTACTCTGCTCGAGCTGAAGTTCCAGCGGAACGGACTGTTTCTCCTGGATGAGCCCGAAGCAGCGCTCTCGCCTCAACGACAACTGAGCTTCCTACTGTTGATCCACGACGTATTGCGGAAGCACAAAGATGCGCAGTTTATAATTTCGAGCCATTCCCCGGTGCTGCTTGGGTATCCGGAGGCGCAGATATTGTCGTTTGACGGTGAGCCGATTCGTGAGATCGCCTACGAGGACACTGCATCGATGCAGATAGTGCGCCGGTTCTTGAATAATCGGGAGGACTTTCTCGATGAGTTATTCAAAGAGGCTCCGACGTTATTCGAGGACTAGGCTGCTTGCTCACGGCCGAAGTTGCTCGACTGAATAGCCGAGGGCGGCCGGCGCCACGTGAGTTTGCCAACGACCAACGACGACCGGCCAACGACCGGCCCTCACTCCCACTCAATCGTTCCCGGCGGCTTTGACGTTATGTCGTAGACTACGCGGTTGACGCCTTTCACTTCGTTCACGATGCGGCTGGAGATTGTTTTCAACACCTCGTGCGGCAGCGGAACCCAGTCGGCGGTCATGCCGTCTTCGGAGTGGACAGCGCGGATGGCGCAGGTATTGGCGTAGGTTCGCTGGTCGCCCATCACTCCGACAGACATCACTGGCAGTAGAACAGCGAACGATTGCCAGATTTTCGGATACAAGCCGGCTTTCTTGATTTCGCTCACTACGATGTCATCGCACTCGCGCAGAATAGTTAGACGCTCGGGCGTGACCTCGCCTAGAATACGCACCGCTAAGCCGGGCCCGGGGAACGGTTGCCGTTGCAGAATTTCCTCCGGCATACCGAGGTCGCGTCCGATTTTGCGGACTTCGTCTTTGAATAATTCTTTGAGCGGCTCGATCAGTTTTAGTTTCATTTTGTCCGGCAAGCCGCCGACATTATGGTGCGATTTGATGATCTGCGATGGCCCGCGAACTGAGCGCGATTCGATCACATCGGGGTAAAGCGTGCCTTGCACCAGCCATTCGACCTCGCCCTCTTCTTTTTCTATTCGATGAGCTTCCTCATCAAAAACGGCAATGAATTCGTTACCGATAATTTTGCGTTTCTTTTCCGGATCAACCACGCCCGCTAATTTGCTGAGGAAGCGATCGGTAGCATCAACTGCGACCATGTGCAGTCCCAGCTTGTCGCGCAAGTTCCGCTGAACTTTCTCGAATTCGTTTTTTCGCAGCACCCCATTGTTTACGAATACGGACGTCAGGCGCGACGGCGAATTACCACTACGAAGAGCGCGATCCACCAGCGTGGCTGCTACGGCAGAATCCACTCCGCCCGAGAGCGCACAAATGGCGCGTCCGTTGCCCACAGTCTGGCGCACGCTGGCGATAGTCGAATCAATGAAGTGCTGCGGAGTCCAAGTCGGCTTGGCGCTACAAATTCTCAAGGCAAAGTTGCGCAGGATGTCAGCGCCAGACTGCGTGTGCCGCACTTCGGGGTGAAACTGAACCGCCCACATTCTTTGGCCAGTATTTTCGATAGCGGCAACAGCATTTGTGGAACTGGCCACCAATCGAAAGCCGGGAGGCAAATCTACGGCTTCGTCGCCATGCGACATCCACACAGAGAGTTCCTGGGGCACCTCATGAAAAAGGAGCGAACTTTCTTTGACCTCGACCGCGGCATGCCCATATTCACGTTTGTCGGCGGCCCGCACTTTGCCGCCGAGCGCATGCACCATCAACTGCAATCCGTAACAGATACCGAGCACCGGCAGGCCTAATTCAAAAACACGCCGATCCATGTTAGGCGCGTCTTTGTCGTAAACCGACGAAGGTCCACCAGACAGAATGATGCCTAGTGGCGAGTAGCTTCGGATCTCATCAAGACTCGCGGTGCAAGGCAACACTACGGAAAAGACGTTTTGTTCGCGGATACGGCGCGCAATCAGTTGGGAATATTGCGCTCCAAAGTCGAGGACAACAATAGATTGGGTTTCCACGGACGAGTGTCTCAAATCGACGCAAGAGTGTAAAGAGGAGAACGGCGACTGGGACCGGGGTTGTTACGGAGTTATAAGATCGAGTCGAGTTTTCCTATGGTATTAACGGTTAACTAAGATAATCCACAGTTTTTCCTCCAACTAATCCGGCTGCTATATTTGCTTCTGCTCCTCTTTGCCCCACAATTCCTACGGAAACTAGTGTTCTCCTCGATGACCGATTCGGCCGATTTCAAAGATATCGTCAAACAACAGGCGGACATCGTTCGCGTGGTCGGCGACTATGTGAAGTTAAGAAAGGCCGGAGCCGTAAACTATTCGGGGCTTTGTCCATTCCACAACGAGAACACGCCTTCGTTTTCG
>DASYOD010000145.1:0-56280 GCA_036008085.1 Terriglobales bacterium | reverse complement strand
CTTCTTCACGTAGGCCGTGTAGCGCTTGAGAATATCGTCAGGATCCTGGTTCGGCACCATGCGCATGGAAACCTTTGCCGAGGCTTTTGCCGGAATCACAGTTTTGGCGCCGGGTGCGGTGAAGCCGCCGGGCATGCCGTGAACTTCCAGCGTAGGACGCGCCCACGTGCGATAGAGCACGGAGAATCCCGGCTCTCCGGTCAGAACTTTCGAGCCAACTTCCGTCTTGCGGTAGTGCTCTTCATTGAACGGCAGGCGCTTCCAGGCTTTGAGTTCGGCTGCGGTGGGGGCCTTTACATTTTTGTAGAATCCGGGAATTAAAATTTTGCCCTTGGAATCTTTCAGCTTGCTGATGATTTCAATTAATGCAAAAAATGGATTGGGGGCCGCGCCGCCGTACATGCCCGAATGCAGATCGGTCTTCGCGCCAAACGCCTCGATCTCCGTGTAAACCAACCCGCGCAGCCCAACACATAGTGTGGGAAGATCGGGGGCAAACAACTCCGTATCGCAGACCAGGGCGAAATCGGCCTTCAGCTTGTTTTTCTGCTTGCGAACGTATTCTGCGATCGATTCGCCGCCAACCTCCTCTTCGCCTTCGATGATGAACTTGACATTGAGAGGCAGTTTGCCGTTGTGGCCTTTCATCAGGGCTTCGATGGCTTTAATTTCCATCCAGAGCTGGCCCTTGTCATCCACAGCGCCGCGGGCATAAATATTGTTGTTGCGCTCGGTGGGTTCGAAGGGCGGAGTGACCCATTCGTCGAGCGGATCAGGCGGCTGCACATCGTAATGCGCATAGCAAAGCACGGTCGGTTTGCCGGGTGCGTGCAGCCAGTCCGCGTAAATTAGCGGATGGCCTTTGGTCTGGATCAGTTCCACATTCTCCATGCCGATGCGCGTGAGTTCGCTAGCTACGTAATCGGCTGCTTTGCGCACGTCGGACTTGTGCTCTTCAAGGGTGCTGATGCTGGGGATGCGAAGCAAATCTTTCAGTTCGTTTACGAATCGCTGCTGATTTGAACGGGCATAATCCACTGCCGGAGAAGCCATAGACGTGTACCTTTCTCGGACCAGATATGGTTAAGTTTGCAATACGGAGGAAACGCATCAGTATACCTGAAGCGGCGCTGCTTCTGTCTGCGCGTAAGCCTCGGTGGGCTTGGAAATAGGCTATTCTGCGAGGGTGACAAAAGGCGAAGACACGAAAGATGATTCGCGGCGCATTGGGTTGTGCTTCGACTGCCTTCACGCGCAGAAGATTCAGTCTGACCGCGGATCAACGTTCTATCGCTGTAAACTCTCGGATACCGATCCGAGCTTTCCTAAATATCCACGCCTGCCAGTCCTGTGTTGTGTTGGTTATACGAAAAAGTTTCAGGAACAATTTGAATAACGGGCCGTCCATCCGGATAAGAATTCCGCTCCCCGTGAGCCAATTTCCCGCCATTTTACGCAGCTATATCTAGAGGCCATAGCGCCTCCAAATCTTCTGCGATGGAGTAAAGTTCAATGAAAAACCTAAAGGTGAAGACGCAGCTACTGCGGGAGTGTGGAATGACGCTTGTACTCGCCGGCCTGTTTTTCTCTACGCCGGTGGCCTGGGGACAATTCTCTGACCTGATCATGGGACAGGCGTCGGCATGCGTAACTCACAAGTATGGGAAAAAAGGAAATGTAAAGGACGGTTATACCATCAAGGGGGAGGCTTCGGTTCCTACCTGCGAGAATGACGATTTCGGAGCTGCAAAAAGTGAAGCCAACGCGACCGTCGGCCCGCCGGAGGCTGGCACAACGGTGACTGCGAGTACGGCTCATATCGACGATACCGCCTCAAGCGAAGTGATATCGGTTGATTCAGCTATTCTCTATCCGCCCAAATGGGTTCCAGGGGAAACGGGTGAGCGTGACGCTGACGGGCGAATACGAATTTGACCTGAAGGAGTGGCAGGGGCCGACACCGGCTCCTACATTCTCCAAGTGATAATCGACGACGGCGAAGCCTGTTTTTGTTTGAGTTCCGATGAAAACGGTCATGGCCACTCAAAGTTTAAACTGCCATTCAAGGTGAAAAGAGCAAGCGACGGTTTCTTGTTCACTGTGGTGGAACTTGTCGGCCTCGAAGCGGAAGCTGGTCCAAATACTGCTGTGACTGGCTCAGTCAACGTGAACGAGCTTGAGATCGAGCTTCCCGAGGGTTGGACGTCTAAGTGGGTGTCGCAGCAGAATGGGTATGGACATCAGGTGGAGCAAACTCAGCAAGCGGTTGAGGGTTCACAAGAAGTAAGTCAGAAGCCGCTGGGAATTCGATGAATAAGGCAGCGTGTTCACGTGGGCATTCCCTCTCTTGGCCCTGGCGTGCTGGGATCCATGCCGAACGACAACCTTCCAACATCGCCTCCAGGAACCTCCCTCTCCGGTGCGCCGTCATTGTATAGTCGGCAGACGGCACATTCGTCTCCATCTTCAACATGTCCACCAAGGTGAAATCGGGCAAGCAAAGGCCGGAGGCGAGAGGACCGGTCATTGCGGGGAAAAAAGTTAGCCTCCGACAACGGATCGAAAACATTGCACTGGCCTCGCCTCAAAAGCGCAATCTGGCAATTTGCCTTTTGCTGGCGGTCGCCACGTTAGCGCTTTATAGTCCCGCCATCGGGCATCCATTCATTTTCAATTACGACGACGACATCTACGTCTTGAACAACGCACACGTGAAGGCTGGCCTGCAGTGGCAGACGATTCGCTGGGCTTTGACGTCGACGGAGAACTCCAACTGGCATCCAATGACCTGGTTATCTCATGCCACGGATTGCCAACTGTATGGTCTGAATCCTGCGGGGCATCACTTTACCAACATCCTGTTCCACATGCTGAACGTCGTGTTGCTTTTTCTGTTATTGGCTAATGCCACCAGGGCAACCGGACGCAGTTTCCTGGTGGCCGCGCTATTCGCGATTCATCCGTTTAATGTCGAATCTGTGGCCTGGATCGCCGAACGCAAGAATGTGCTCAGCACGTTCTTCTTTCTTCTGACAATCGGCGCTTATGGTTGGTACGCGCTCAAGCCGAATGTGAGGCGCTATATCGGCGTGGCTGCGCTGTTTGTGCTCGGGCTTGCTTCGAAGGCGATGGTCGTGACTTTGCCTTGTGTGCTGCTGTTGCTCGATTTCTGGCCCTTAAGACGAATCCAGGGGCTCTCGGCAGACGACAACGGCTTGCCAGTGCCGCAGAAGCGTTTCTCGTGGTTAGTGTTGGAAAAGTTGCCGCTCTTAGCGCTGTCGGCGGCCACGAGCGCGGTCACCGTATTCGCGCAGCATTCCGGCGGGGCCATGCGGTTGGTGCTGCCCTTGAGCGTGCGGCTGGAAAACGCCATTTACGCTTACGCGATGTACGTGTGGAAAGCCTTCTGGCCGGCCTGGCTGGGACTCTTCTATCCTCACCCTGGCGCAAACCTGGCGATGTGGCGCCTGGCGTTGGCGGCGCTATTTCTGTGCTCGGTGAGCGCATTGGTGTGGTGGCAGCGCGCTGCCCGGCCTTACCTAATCGCCGGATGGCTGTGGTTCCTGGGCACGCTGGTTCCCGTCATTGGACTCGTCCAAGTCGGTGAGCAAGCCATTGCCGACCGCTATGCGTACGTTCCGCTCATTGGAATTTTTGTGATGGCGGTGTGGGGCGCTGCTGATTTGGCTGACATGCGGCACCTCAGTTTTCGCTCCCGCGTCAAGATAGCCGCAGTCGTCATCGCCGTTTTTGCGCTTTTTACCATTGACCAGCTTAAATATTGGCGAAGTGCCGTCGATATCTGGGCACACACGGTCGCGGTCACAAAAGATAATTTTCTCGCTGAGCAAAATCTGGGCGCGGCCCTTTTAGCGTCGGACCAGTACAAAGACGCATTACCACACTTCACCAAGGCGGTCGAGCTTAGGCCTGCGAATCCCGCGGCCCATCTCAATTTAGCCGGAACCCTCGCGCTGAGCGATCATCCCCGCGAAGCGATTGTGCAGTATGAAGCGGCGGTTCCCCTGACTTCTGATCCCGCAATGCGGGTTCAGGCATACGAGATTCTCGGCAGGTTATATAGCCGGCTCGGACAATATTCACAGGCGCGGACAAGTTATGAGCAAGCCTTGAAGATCGACCCTAAGCAAACTGAAGCCCGTAGCGGCTTAGCCAAAATTGAATTGTCAGACGCCATCCGACAAGTCGCTGAAGGACCCTCCGCCGAAAGGTATTTGCGGCTAGGCCAGGTCTTCCAAGAGAATGGTCGTGCCGAGGAAGCTCAGGCCGCCTACAAACAAGCCCTTAAGCTAAACCCTAAACTTGGAGAAGCGCGGGAAGCTCTCGATGCCCTGAACCAGCAGAATAAGTAACGCGAAGCACGAGTCCGAGGGCTACGTTTGAAATCGCAGTGGTGAGAATCTCGCAAGATCATGATCTGGTTGAGCACCCGTGATGACCTGCGCCATGACATGAGCTGTCACCGGCGTTAGCAAAATGCCGTTACGAAAATGGCCGGTAGCCACAAAGTAGCCGGGTGTCGTGGTTTCGCCGAGAATGGGTAAATCGTCTGGAGTTCCTGGTCTTAGCCCGGCCCACGCCTCCAAGGTTAGCGCTTCCTTCAGGGCCGGAACTAAGCGAATTGCCGCCTGATGCAGACGCTGAATCGTGCTAGCGTCGGTGCGCTTGTCGAATCCCGCTTCTTCAAGCGTGGAGCCAATCAGAATTCGTCCGTTAGTGCGCGGAACCAAGTAGACGTCAGCAGCGCGAATTACGTGCCGGACGAGATTGTGATGTGCGCTTGCCACGGCCAGCATTTGTCCTTTGACCGGGCGAGTCGGCAGGCAAACGAAGGGTAAACTTCCTGACCAAGCGCCGGCGCAATTTACCACGCATGGCGCAGGGTACTTTGTTTTATCCGTGATGACGCCTGCAACGCGGCCATCGGAAAAAATAAAATCAGTCACGGTCGTGCCGGAAGAAATGTCGATTCCACGATGTTTGGCGGCTTTCAAGGCCGCTGCCACCAGTGCACGTGGATCCACACTGCGCTCTTTTAAATAAAAAGCTGGGATTTCCGTGGGGGCCAAGGCTGGTTCGAGTTCAGCAAGCGGCACACCGAGCCTGTGCTCATCACTGAACTTGGATCTGCTAAACAAATGCTCGTCGGCAGTGAGCAGAAGCGTACCTTGATCGCGAAGATCAACGTTGATTCCGGATTCATCCTGCAGCTCAAGAACAAACTCGGGATACATGCGCGCACTCGCCGCGGCAAATGCCTGCAATGCCACCGGCATCTCCAGCGGACAGTCGGCCAGCATTCCGGCCGCTGCGTAGGAAGCTTCGCGGCCCGGTTCTCCGCGTTCCACCACGAGTACGCGCATGCCCCGCTTATGCAAAACAATCGCAAGCGATAATCCGATGATGCCGCCACCAATGACGACCACGTCCCAAGTCTTCACGTCAGTATTGTAAAAGAGAGTTACTGTAAGAGATTGCGTTGGCGGTACACGTGGCCCCGACGCCTCGTCCACGTTTACGAGTACAGCTATTTTTTTTTTGTGTCGAACTCGAAAATGGCGGACCCGGAGAGACTTGAACTCCCAACCCCTGCGTTCGAAGCGCAGTGCTCTATCCAGTTGAGCTACGGGTCCGCGGTCGTGCAGAAAATAAGCCTATCAGGTCTGGCGGGGGGCTGTCGCGTTTGAGTTTCAGCGCTTCGGAGGAGAACTCATTGACAGGTTTCGTGCTATCCATCATAGTTGCTTGCCGCCGCGGATGGCCTACGCCTACATGAATACGAACCCGGCAATATCCAGGAGAAGCATCACTCGGAAAACTTCATCTCCTCTATGAAAATTAAACTCCTCGTTATCTGCGCAATCCTGTTTGCGATGCCGGCCTTTGCGCAGGATTCGTTGTCTGGCCTCGCCTCGGAATTCTGGAGCTGGCGCGCCATCACGCAGCCGTTCAGTCCTGACGACGTCCCGCGCATTGAGCGGCCAGCCGGCGTGAAGCGATCATGGTCTGTCGCGTCCGTGCAAGACCAGCGCACGAAGTTACTCGGATTCGAGAGACGCTGGAAGGCCATGGATTCGTCCCACTGGCCAATCGCGGAGCAAGTGGACTACAAATTGATCGGCTCAGCACTGGGGCGCGTCCGTTGGGAACTGGATGTCAACCGGCGCTGGGAGCGTGATCCCGGATTCTACGTCGATCAAACTGTCACCCCGGTTCACGATTTGCTTACCATCCCGCCGCCATTAAGCGAAGCCCAGAGCAACGAGATCGTCTCGCGGTTAGAGAACATTCCCTCCATTCTCGACCAAGCCCGCACCAGCCTCAGCGACCCGGTTGCGCCGTTCGCGAAACTTGCCATCGATTCACTGGACAATGTTCGTGCGCGACTGGAGATAGTCAAGCGCGAAGTCACGCCGCTGTTGGTTGGCGCAAACGCAAGAGCCGCATTTGCTCCGGCGATCGATAACGCGGCCACAGCACTCGAATCGTATCGCACATGGCTCCAGCAACAGATGCCATCGATGAAGGGCAAGCCGTCTGTCGGACGGGATGCCTATATGTTCTTCCTTAAGAATGTTGCCCTCTATCCGTTCGCGCCCGAAGATTTGCTGCAGATGGCGCAACAGGAGTGGGCGCGCGTGGTTGAGTTTGAGCAGATGGAAAAGAATCGCAACCGGGATGTGCCGCCGCTGAAACTCGCTCCATCGGTGCAGTCCGAAATCGAGCACGAGACAGCCGACGAATTGGCGATCAGAAAATTTCTGGTTGAACAGCACATTCTCAGTGTGCCGGAGAACTTCCCGCATTACACCATAAAGCCCCTTCCTGGATACCTCGACGCGATGGATGGCTGGGGCGAAAACGACGACTTCACTGGTCCCCCGCGATTGCAGGACAACTGCACCCGTTGGACTCCGCCTCCTTCGGAAAAGCTTGGCTACTTCTCGCTGGCAAGTGCGCACGACGACCGGCCGCTGATCATCCATGAAGGCGTGCCCGGACATTACTTTCAACTCTGGCTGGGATGGAATCATCCCGACCCAATTCGCCGGCACTACTATGACTCCGGCGCTAACGAAGGCATTGGTTTCTACGCAGAGGAAATGATGTTGCAGGATGGACTATTCGAACACTCGCCGCACACTCGCGAGATGATTTACAACTGGGCTCGGCTGCGTGCGCTGCGGGTTGAAGTCGACGTCAAAATGGCACTCGGGGAATTCACCCTCGATCAGGCCGCCGACTATCTGCATCACATGGTCCCCATGGATGCCGCTACGGCGCATGATGAAGCATCGTGGTTCGCGACAGCGCCGGGTTCGGCGATCTCCTATCAGACCGGCAAATTGCAGATTACGAAGTTTTTTGCCGATGTCCGTCGCGAACAAGGCGACAGCTTCGACATGAAGGCGTTCAATGACTATGTCTGGCTGAACGGCAACGTGCCGATTGCGTTGCAGGAGTGGGAGTGGATGGAGACCCATCGCGCCCCGGCGAAGTAGCGCGGTACAAGTTGAATGAGCCTCGGTACAATCTTTGGGACTTCTCCAGTTCAACACGATGTCTTACCACGTTGTGGCTTTTACGATGGCGCAAGTGCGGCAGGGAGCGCTGGATTTCCAGCGCGAGCTAAGCGCCATTTTGAGCGAGGCGCAGGAACTAAAAGTATATTCGGCTAGTCCCTTTGATCTCGACGAACGCCGCCGGGTCAAAGATCGATTCGGCGGAGATATTGTTTATTTCTTCAACGAGGTGGCATGGCAGGAATCCAGGCGTCTCGGCCTCAACTTGCAATTTATTGCGGAAATCTCTGACGAAGAACTGCCGCGCAGACGAACAGTCGTTGTGGGCCTGCCGGAGTCAAAAAACAAGGTCTGATTACCTTAAGCTAATGCACCGCGACAATCCCAACTCTTGTGGTACAATGCTGTTAGCTAAGTTTGACTCACAAGCAACTGAAAGCCGGCACGCCAACCAGCGTCACCCTCTCTCACTAGCAGCGAATCTTCTCAGCACAATCTAAAAAGAAAAAGGAAACATCAATGTCAGAAACAGGAACAGTAAAGTGGTTTAACGACGCCAAGGGCTATGGCTTTATCAGCCGTCAAAATGGCGAAGACGTATTTGTGCACTTTTCGGCGATTCAGGCGGGCGGATTCCGCAGCCTGCAAGAAGGCCAAGCCGTGCAGTTCGACGTCACCAAAGGCCCTAAGGGGTGGCAAGCTGAGAACGTTCAGGCTGTCTAGTTAAGAGAGAGCGAATGCCCGCGATCATAGACAATTGCGGGCATTTTCATGTCTACACGCCGCGCTGAGATCACAGAAAGGTTTACTTCGATTGCGCGGCCTTGACCTTTGCCCACCGGGCGCGCTGAGCGGCCGCAATCTTTTTTCGCGCTGCTGCCGAAAGAGTGCGCTTGGGGCGGGAGCCGGTGGTTTTGTTTGAAGCCGACTGACCTCGCACCTTTGCCCATCGCGCCTTCTGGGCTGCCGCCATTTTGCGGCGAGCCGCGGTCGACAACGTCCGACGCGCGACGGTCGCAAACTTTCCTCCTTCCAACTTACCCAGCACGGCGAGAGCCGCGTCCACATGGCGGAGGTTGTTTACCAGATGCGCTCTTTCTGCTCTCAATTCCGTAACGATATTTCCCAATCCCTCGAGTTTCGGCATAGATGAATTGTACCGGATATCCTGGCCGGGAGAGCTAACTGTCATCGAAACTGACTGACAGTTAAAAAAGGACAACTCGAAGCGGAACGGCAAAAGTTTGCGCATGGCTCGTCCGTGCCATTCCAATTACTGGTTCGCCGCGATAGGTTAGTAGCGAACAGTTTCTCGGGGGAGGAACCTGTTCTAACATTCGTCCCACAACTTAACCGAGTTGGGGACGTTTTGTTTTGCGCACTCGGCGACGCAAACCGACCTGGCGATGCATTACCCAATGTGGTTCCCAATATTCAAGCCTGCGCAAGATTCTTTCTGACCCAAACAACTTCCGTTTAAGTCACGGGTTTGATTCAAACGAAGCTAAGCAGCTTCCCGGTTGAGATCTCAGCAGTGAAATCGTGAACCACTCCAACGTACTGCGTTGAGAGGTTCATCGCCACTAGTCGGCAGTAAACCAAGAAAAACTTTAAGGAGACTTATGAAACTTCGTCGCATACGTGTGTCTTTGCAACTCGCAGCTGTATGCCTCCTTCTCGGCGCATACGGCCTGGCCGCCGAAACCTCTTACCTTTACATCGTGCAAGGAATTCCGGGGCGAGATATTTCCGATACTCTCAACCCCGGCTTGCCGATCGATGTTCTGCTCAACGGCGAATCCTGCCAGCCCCGGGAACTGACCTTCGGTACCAGCAATGGACCGTTCAGTTTTTCTCCCGGAACCTATGAAGTGCAGATTAGCCAGTCCAACACTCTGGCGCCCTGCACCAATACTCCCATCATTGATTCGCAAGTCACTCTCGCTCCGGGAGCCACCGTCTCGGCTGTTACTGCAATCAGCAGCGGTCAACCCACGCTGTTGAAGTTTACCGACGACCTGTCGGCGATAACGCCGGGCAATGCGCGCTTTGTCTTCGCCAATGCGGCAGATGCTCCTGCGTTGCAGGCAACTCTCACTCTGGTCGGTGGTAAGAATAAGTACACAGTGACGGCAAGTTCCGGCAAACAACAGGCCATCACGCTGCCTGAAGGTGTTTATCTGGTACAGGTTGTCGTGGCCGGCAAGAGCACCGTGTTGGCATCGGAGCAGGTTGGGTTGATCGGCCAGTCTGCAACCTTTACATACGCCGCCGGAGAGGCCACCAACAACGTCTTAGGTCTGATCAGCAGGACCGTGCAAGGCGTGTTCTAAAGGCGCTGTTAAGAAGGGCCGTGCTTGGACGGCCCGTTTTTGTTTTTTGCCCCTTACAAGATTGTTAGCAACCGCGTGGCTTAGGAGAGATTTCGGCTGGCCGCGTTATCAAGTAGCCATAGTAACCTGCCATTCGCAGGATGCACCTGCTGTGATGGCAAGTTGGCACTCTCATTTTTCATCACTTCGCGAACGATGTCGGCTTTGTCCGCACCGCTGACCAAAAACATATCGCAAGCGGAGTGGTTGAGCACCGGCAACGTAAAGGTGATGCGGTAGCTGTGGAATTTCTCGACCCAATTGGCCACGACGAGCCGATTTTTTTCACTGAGAGCGGCGCTTCCCGGAAAAAGAGACGCGGTGTGGCCGTCGGGGCCTAAACCGAGGAGTATGAGATCAAAACGCGGGAACTCGCCGCGTTTGAGGTTGAAGAACTTCTGAATCGTTTGTTCGTAATCGTAGGCCGCGGTATCCGCATCTTTTTCTTCTGTAAGCACGCGGAAAACTTGATCGTTGAAAACTTTCGAAAACAGTCCCGTTTCGTGCACCATGCGATAGTTGCTGTCAGGATGGTCCGGGGGCACGAAGCGTTCGTCGCCGAAGAAGAAGAAAATCTTGTCCCAGGGAATATTAGGAATGGACCCGCTGGCGAGCAATGAGTACAGATTTTTTGGCGTCGAGCCCCCCGAAAGGGCGACAGTAAATTTGCCATTTACCTGCACTGCCTTGGCAGCAAGGGCGGCGAACTCTTCGGCAGCTGCCTGAAATAATTCGGCTGGCGTATTCAGGATGCGGGTTTCTGGTTGAGCGGGCATGCATGACCTATCTAAACTCACTTGTCATTCCCTGCGAAGCGAGCCCTGCGAAGCGAGGGATAACAGTTCGCAATAGAAACAGTGATTGTGATTGATGTCACTTTAAACCATTGGCGGCAGCACAGCGAGCCGCGCCCATCAATGCAGTTTTGTCGTTGGTAATGACTTTAACTGGCATGGACTCCAGCAGCGGCTGCATCCGGCCCTTGCCCGCGAATGAGTGCATGAACAAAGGTCCGGAAAGTTTGGTCAGCATTTTAGGAGCAATGCCGCCGCCCAGGTAGACTCCGCCGGTGGCCAATACTTTAAGTGCGAGATTGCCCGCTTCCGCGGCAAAAACCGAAACAAACAGATCAAGTGCTTTTTCGCACAACGCGCATTTTCCCTCGAGTGCAGCACGAGAAATGGCAGCCGCGGGGTCGCCATGCGCCATCTCATCGGTGAGCCATTCCGGCTCAGCTCCGTGTCCGCTGTCGCGCAAAAAATGAAACACGTTCACCAGGCCAGGGCCGGAGACAATCCGCTCATAACTGACGTGACCGTAGCGGCCGGAAAGATAACGGAACAAATCTATCTCCAGGCTGTCGCGAGGCGCGAAATCACAATGGCCTCCTTCGGTGGCAGAAATACGATATTGCGTGCCGTCCCAATACATCCCAGCTTCGCCGAGCCCGGTGCCCGCTGAGATGACGGCCTGATTGCCGACGGGATTTCCTTTTGCCTTATTCAGCGGAACGACGTCGGAGGGATCGAGAGCGGCGATGCCCCATGCATTGGCTTCAAGATCATTGATCAAAACAGCCTGCTTGAGGTTCAGTTCGTCAGCCAGTCGTTTGGATTCAATGATCCAAGGAAGGTTGGAAGTCTCAACCCGCCCATTGCGAACCGGGCCCGGCACCCCAAAACAAGCGGCATCGGGATGAAGTTTCGCCGTATCGACGAACTTGGAGACGATTTGATCCAGTCCCGCATACTCGCGGCAGGGGAATACGGAGGAGGAGACTTGGCGGAAGTGGCCGTCCTGCACATCGAAGAACGCCAGCCTTGCATTGGTCCCTCCGATGTCGCCTGCCAGGATCATTTTTCGAAGTTCCTCCAATGACGGCCGTCACGCTCAAGCAGTTCATCGGCCTCTTTTGGACCCCATGTACCCGCGGCATAGTTTGGAAAATTACGTGGCGGCAGAGCCTTCCAGACATCGAGCATGGGGCTGACCACGCACCAACCCGCTTCAACCATATCCGCCCTTTGGAAAAGAGTCTGATCGCCAATCATGCAGTCGTGCAAAAGCCGCTCGTACCCGGTGCTCGGTTGAACGCCAAAATAATCCGCGTATTCGAAATTCATGTCCACCGCGCCCAAGCGCATAACTGGCCCGGGAACCTTGGCGGCAAATTGCAATGAGATTCCTTCTTCCGGAGAAATGTGCAAGACCAACTGGTTGGGCATCAGATTCTCAACCGGCGTATCGCGGAATAATACAAAAGGCGCGCGCCGGAACTGGATCACGATGTGAGTGTTCTGCGCGGCCAGGCGTTTTCCGGTACGCAGATAGAACGGAACATCGGCCCAACGCCAGTTGTCGATCTGCACCTTCATGGCGACGAAGGTTTCGGTTTTGGATTCGGGAGGCACATCCTCTTCCTCGCGGTAGCCGGGCATGTGCTGCCCATCCAGGATTCCTGGTCCGTACTGCCCGCGGACGGTCTTGGTAAGAACTTCCTCGGAGCTCCAGGGCTGGACTGCATGCAGTATTTTTGCCTGCTCGTCTCGAACCGCATCGGCATGAAATGAAATTGGCGGCTCCATCGAAGTCAGGCTGATCAGTTGCATGATGTGGTTTGGCACCATATCACGCAACGCTCCCGCCTGATCGTAATAGCTGCCGCGGCCTTCCACGCCCACGGTTTCAGCCACTGAGATCTGCACGTGGTCGATATAGCGGCGATTCCAGATGGGCTCAAATATGCCGTTGGCGAATCGAAACGCCAAAATATTCTGGACAGTCTCTTTGCCGAGATAGTGATCAATGCGGTAAATCTGCTTTTCTTTAGCGACCTTCAGCAAATGCTGATTCAGTATCCTGGCTGAATCCAGATCATGGCCGAAGGGCTTCTCGATGATTACCCGGCGCCAGTGGTGGTTATCTTCTTCCATCAGCCCTGCCTCGGCCAGATGCTCGACGATAGGGCCGAAAAAATTAGGGGATGTAGCCAGATAGAAGAAAAAATTACCGTGCGTAGTGTGATCCTGATCGACTTTCTGGAGAAAATCTTTTAACTGGGAATAAACGTTCTTATCATCGAAATCGCCGGTCACATAGTACAAACGCTTGCAAAACCATTCAACGATGTCCTGGCTGGCGTCCCCGCCCGCGTAGTGCTTTATGTCTGCGGAGACCTTTTGACGAAATTGTTCGTTCGTCATGGCGCCATGCGATATCCCTACGATGGCAAACTCGCGCGAAAGCAAATCAGCTTTGGCCAGATTGTAAAGAGCTGGAATGAGTTTGCGGCTGGTCAGATCGCCGCCCGCTCCAAAAATAACCATCACGCAAGGGTCAGCGGGCCGGGCGGTACGCCTGGTTTGCGGAACTGCCAGTGTTTCTGCTTGAGCCATGAGTTTGTACCTCGTCGAGTAAACGGTGAGACAGCCTATGCGGTTTTTTTCTGAGCGACGCCTGCTTCTATATGTCCGCCAAACTTCTGGCGCATGGCGGAGAGAACCTTCTCCGCAAATGTGTGCTCCTGCCGCGATCGGAAACGCGTGTAGAGCGCAGCCGAAAGCACGTTGACCGGAACAGCTTCATCAATCGCTGCCTGGATTGTCCATCGGCCCTCTCCGGAGTCTTGAACAAATCCGGTGTACTCCGAGAGCGTGGGATTTTCCGCCAAAGCCATGGCCGTAAGATCAAGCAGCCACGAACTGACTACACTTCCCCGCCGCCACACTTCAGCAATATCCGCGAGGTTTAAATCGTAGCGCTGGTCTTCGGGCAATTCCTTGCTGGTCGCGTTGCGGAAGATGTCGAAGCCTTCTGCATACGCCTCCATGAGCCCATATTCGATGCCGTTATGCACCATCTTGACGAAGTGTCCTGCGCCTGACGGGCCGCAGTAAATATATCCGTCTTCGGCTGTGCCTGGCATCTTTTCGCGTCCGGGAGTGCGTGGAATATCGCCGCGACCGGGGGCCAAAGTTTTGAAAATGGGATCGAGTTGCTGAAAGGCCTCTTTGGGCCCTCCGATCATCATGCAGTAGCCGCGCTCCAGCCCCCACACGCCGCCACTGGTGCCCACATCGACGTAATGGATGCCTTTGTCTTTAAGCTGTTTGGAGCGGCGAATGTCATCTTTGAAATAGGAGTTTCCGCCGTCGATAAGAATGTCGCCAGCCTGAAACTTCTGTGACAAAGTCTGAACAGTTTGTTCGGTGGGCGCTCCTGCCGGGACCATTAGCCATGCAACCCGCGGCTTTCCTAATTTGCTGACGAAGTCGTCGAGCGAGGCTGAAGCGATGGCACCTTCGCCGGCGATGTGCTTAACGTTCTCCGCGCTCAGATCGGTTACGACCACTTCGTGCCCGCCACGCATCAAGCGGCGCGTCATGTTGGCGCCCATTTTCCCCAAGCCGACCATTCCCAGCTTCATGCTTGCTCCTTGGCTATAGTAAATCGTTTTTATAGTTCCCGACGCACGTGAAGCATCGCCGGAAGCGAGAACGAAATCAGGAATTCTAGCCGAGCGCCTCACCTACCGCTACCTGCAACTTGGCCAAACCGGATTTCAGGTCCTTGCCTAAGTGGACGCGCAAGGCCCGGCGGCCACGCTCGACCAGCACCTGGAAGTCTCCGCGGGCCTGGGCAGCTTTAACGACACCGAATGTGTATTTCTGTCCGGGCACAGGAAGGTCCACAGCATCGTCGCACGTGACTTGCAAAAACACTCCCGAGTTCGGACCACCTTTGTAGGCTTGACCGGTCGAGTGCAGGAAGCGAGGGCCAAATCCTAAACACGTAGCTACGCGCTTCCGATCGCGCACTGCATGGCGAATCTTCTGCACGCTTTGCGCATGTTCTTCATTCATTTGAATGAAAGCAAGCAATGCGAAGTAATCGCCTGCCCCCAGACGATTCAAATGTGAGCGCAAATAGCTTGTCAGCGATTTGTCGTTGCCCACGGCTTTTGCCAAATCATCTGCGTTTTTGGAATCCGTGAACAGCTTGATGCCATCCTGCTCGAAGAACGGTTTTTCGGCAGGAAGCGATCCCGTCTTCTCATATTCCGCAGTCAGATTGCGCGTGGCGATCTTGCTGGCTTCGACATCGGGCTGGTTAAAAGCATTGATTCCGATGATAGAGCCCGCGACCGCGGTTGCAATCTCCCAGCGGAAGAACTCCTGGCCGAGATCATAAACATCGCCAACTGAAATTCGTAGCACGGGCTGGCCGGCTTGCTCGAGTGCCGTGACCTTGGCTTCCTGTGCGGAATCAGGCGCCGAATCTAATCGCAGGTAAACGAACACCCGGTCCTTGCCGTAAACATCAGGCGATGCCAGCTGCTCGCGATCCACCGGAATGATTCCATGACCTTGCTTCCCTGTTGACTCGGCCAGCAACTGCTCCAGCCAAGCGCCGAGATCGTAAATTTTTGGCGAAGCGATAAGAGTCACTTTATCGCGGCCGCGGGTGGCGGCAGTCCCTAAAATAAGGCCGAGGATAACTCCGGGATTTTCCTGCACCGGCACTGCCGCGGCACAGGCTTCGACCATCTCTTCGGTGCGATCAAGAAACTTGACGACATCAAGTCCCATTGCGGCAGCGGGCACGACGCCGAAATTCGATAGCGCCGAGTAGCGTCCGCCAATCGTGGGATCGCCGTAAAATATGTGCCGGAAGTGATCAGCCTCGGCGACTTCCTGCAGTTTCGAGCCGGGATCGGTGATGGCAATGAAATGACTTCCAGCCTTTTCCGGACCTACTGCCTTTTTTACTTGCTCGAAGAAATATTGTTTGTAGATGTTTGGTTCGAGCGTAGTCCCAGACTTGCTCGAGACTACAAACAACGTCTTCGGCAGATTGATCTTGTCCTGGAATGCCTTGATCTGCGCCGGGTCAGTTGAATCAAGTATACGCAGTTGAGGAAAGCCATCGATCCGGCCAAACGTCTTGTCGAGCACTTCAGGGCAAAGGCTGGATCCGCCCATGCCGAGCAGGAGAATGTCAGTGAAACCTTCGCGCTTCACTTCCTCCGCCAAGCGCCGCAAGTTGTCAGCGTTGGCGATTTGCCTTTCCGTGATTCCCAGCCAACCCAGCCAGTTGGCTTCGTCTGTGCCCGTCCACAGAGAAGCGTCGCGCTGCCATAAGCGGCGCACTTTTCCCGTGGCTCGCCAGTCGTCGATGTTGGTGTTTACTACCTCCGCCAGATCGTCAGGAAGCTTGTAAGTTTGTTTGCTGACTTTTGGTGTGGTTTGAGATTTCGAATTCTTCTCTACTGCTTCGAGCAGCTTGTCAAAGGCTTCGGCGAACAGACGAACTCCGTCCTCGGTGAGTTTGTCGGTAACTTCTTTCATGGAAATCCCGAGTGTGGCGACGGTTTCCATAACGCGATTCGCGTCTGCAACATCTTCGGTCAGGCTGGACCGCGCGTGTCCGTGATCGCGGAAAGCATCAAGAGTTGCCGGCGGAATCGTATTAACCGTATCAGGCCCGATTAATTCCTCGACATATAGCACGTCGCGATATTTCGGATTCTTGGTGCTGGTGCTCGCCCAGAGCACACGCTGCGTCTGAGCGCCTTTCGAAGCCAAGGCCTGCCAGCGATCGCCGCTGAAAATGTTCTGATACTTGGCGTAGGTTTGTTTGGCATTCGCGATTGCAACCTTACCCAGAAGGCTCTTCAGCTGTTCCTGCTCGCGAGGATCTTTGGAACCCTTAAGACGCTCGGTGACGATAGCATCGATAGAATTGTCGATGCGGCTGACAAAAAAACTGGCTACGCTGGCAATTTTGCTCAGGTCCAAGCCCCGTGAAGCGGCTTGTTCCAAACCGGCGATATAAGCCTCGGCCACGCGCTTGTAAACGTCCTGCGAGAACAGCAAAGTCACGTTGATGTTGATACCTTCGCTGATCAACTGCTGGAATGCCGGAATGCCTTGGGGCGTTCCCGGCACTTTGATCATGACGTTCTCGCGATTGACGGTTTTCCACAATCGCCGCGCTTCTTCGAGCGTTCCCTGGGTGTCGCGAGCGAGGTACGGAGAGACTTCAAGACTTACATATCCGTCCCGTCGTTTCGAGCTGTCGTACACCGGCCGAAGTTCATCGGCGGCGTCCTGAATATCGCGGACAGCAAGGATCTCGTATCGCGCCTTAGCGTCGAGGTCGGTCTTCGATTGCAGAGATTGCAGGATGTCGCTGTAATCTGTGCTGCCGGCAATGGCCTTCTCAAAGATCGCGGGATTCGAAGTCATGCCGCGAAGCCCGTCTTCCTCAATCAACCTCTTTAGTTCGCCGCTGGTGAGCAGATTGCGGCGAATGTAATCCAGCCAAACCGATTGGCCGTATTTCAATAGATCTTTCAGGGGATTGGTGGCTTTTGCGGTTTCTATAATTCCGGTTGCCATGGTGCGCTCCTCTCGAATACTGACGGGCGGGATCGCCCGTCGTCCATTAATCATTTATGGTTTCGATTGTGTAATTGCCTCGTGGGCTGCTTCCACTACTTTTTCCGGAGTGAATCCAAATTTCTTTAATAAATCTTTAATCGGAGCGGACGCTCCAAATCGATGCATCCCGATTATCTTCCCCGTAGGTCCCACGTACTGCGACCAGCCCAGCGTCGCCGCTGCTTCGACAGCTACTCGCGCCCTTACGGTCGGCGGGAACACTTGACGTTTATATTCCTCGCTCTGCCCTTCGAAAATTCCCCACGATGGCATGCTGACCACGCGGGCTTTGATGCCCTCGGATTTGAGCTGTTCGTACGCAGTCACGCACAAACTTACTTCGCTCCCGGTTCCCATAAGAATCACGTCAGGCTTGCCGTCAGGTGCATCAGCCAGAATGTACGCCCCTTTAGCTACGCCAGCGGCTGATGCATATTTGGTGCGATCGAAAGTCGGAACCGGCTGCCGCGTCAAAACCAAGGCCGCGGGTTCGTGCTTTTTTTGCGCAATGATCTTCCAAGCCTCCACAACTTCATTAGCATCTGCCGGCCTTATCAGCAGCAGTCCGGGAATGGCGCGCAGCCCCGCCAGTTGCTCGATAGGTTGATGCGTTGGACCATCTTCACCCAAGCCGATAGAGTCGTGGGTGTAAATAAAAATCGACGGAATTTCCATCAGCGCAGCCAGCCGAATCGAGGGCTTCATGTAATCGCTGAAGTTGAAAAATGTTCCTCCGAACGGCCGGATTTTCGATACAGCCAAACCATTCAGAGCCGCGGCCATGCCATGTTCGCGAACGCCGAAATGCAAGTTGCGTCCGCCATAGCTTCCCGGTTGAAAATCGCCGGCACCCTCAAACTTAAGTCGAGTGCGGTCGGAAGTAGCCAAATCAGCCGAACCTCCGACCATCCACGGAATGTTCTGCGCGAGCGCGTTCAAAACTTTGCCCGAACTATCGCGCGTGGCCATACCTTTGGCGTCGGCCGGAAATGTTGGCAGATTCTTGTCCCATCCGTCGGGCAGTTCGCGATGCTGCATGCGGTTTATCTGATCTGCGAGTTCCGGAAATTTCTTTGTGTACTCTGCGAATGACGCTTGCCACTTCTGTTCCAAATCATGCCCGCGTTTACCGATACCCTGACGGAAATTTTCCATGACTCCGTCCGGAACCAGGAATTTCGCATCCTCCGGCCAGCCGTAAAATTTCTTCACCAACCGTACTTCTTCTTCGCCTAGGGGCTCGCCGTGCGCTTCGCTGGTATCTTGCTTGTGCGGCGATCCATATCCGATATGACTGTTCACGACAACGAGTGTGGGACGATCATTCGTCTGCAGGAAGTTTTCATATGCCTTGGCAAGTGCGTCAAGATCATTCGCATCCGTAACATGAACTACGTTCCAGCCGTAGGCTTTGAAACGTGCACCCACATCTTCGGTGAATGACGCGTCGGCCGGGCCATCCAAAGTGACCCGGTTGTTGTCGTAAATCCAGCACAGGTTGGAAAGCTTCAAATGACCGGCGAGCGAGGCGGCTTCGCTACCCACCCCCTCCATGAGATCACCATCCCCGCAGAAGGCGTAAACGCTGTAATTGAATATGTCAAAGCCGGGACGATTGAAATTCGCTCCCAGCCATTTCGAAGCGATCGCCATACCGACGCTATTGCCGATGCCTTGTCCGAGCGGGCCGGTCGTGGTTTCTACACCTGCGGTCAGGCGGTATTCGGGATGCCCCGGAGTTCGGCTGTCAAGCTGGCGAAACCTTTTAATATCGTCCAGAGTAACTGCAAAATCGCCATAAGACTCATATTCGGGAGTAACGCCGCGCACTTCGCACAAATACAATGTCGCGTACAAAAGCATCGAGGCGTGGCCGTTCGAAAGAACGAAGCGGTCACGATTAGGCCACACCGGGTTAGCAGGATCGTAACGCAGGAATCGCTGCCACAAACAGTATGCGACCGGAGCCAGCCCCATGGGGGCGCCGGGATGACCAGAATTCGCTTTTTGCACTGCGTCGATTGCCAGAGTGCGGATGGTGTTAATGCTCAGCAGATCCAATTGCTTGCTGGTCCGCAACGCTTGCTCACTCGCCACCATAGAAAGATTCTCCCTTTGGCCAGAGTTCAGAGTTGTGTACTTACCCGCCGGCGGTGACTCCGCTTCTCAGATACAGACACAGAAGGAAACTCCCACATCAAGCAGTTTACCAAGGTTTCGAAAGGCACGTGCGGACGACTATCCGTGAAACCGGCAGGCACTTCGTCGCGGACCCCATCATCCCACTATCGCTCCTATTTATTTAGGATGACTGCGGCGGGACAAAGATTCATGTGGAAATGAGGTCTTTTCGACAGGATTAGATTAAGAAATTGACCGGCTGAGCGCAGAGCTCCGCACCAGGGTCTAACGCTTCATGAGCGCCAAGTAGCCTTGCTGGCTCTGGTAGCTCTTAGTCGTGCTTTCGACGAACTTCAAGAATTGCCGCAGCTTCTCGCGTTCGGAAGGTTCCATATTGTCGAACTTCAGTCGGACGCCAAAGGTGGGATTGATTCGGGTGACAATACCGTTGAGGACCAAACCCTTGACCCAGATGTTCCCGTTAGCCACCCAGAGTCCGATCTCGAGTTTTACCCCCGTCTTTAGCGGAGTCGCGGTTTCTACGAAAGCTCCGCCCAGGCTGGTGTTCGACAGGTTTCCCCAGACCGGCGTCGGCGAGTTCTCGACACGCAACTCGACGGCGACGAAACACTTCATACGTGGGTAACGCCGCCGATCCTCACCCCAGCAAGGAGTAAAAATGTCCGGTTCAAAAGGTGGCGCGGCTGCGGGCTCGTTGGTTGTTACCACATCACGAGAAGTCTTAAGAGATGGCTGCGCCTTTGTCGCCTCTCTCTTGATATTCCGCAAGGTCTCGCGCAACACCTGATCACGACGGGTGGGCTCAGCGTTCCGGTAGGCCTGAAGAAGCTCCGCGAGATGGCTGATGATGTCCGGATCGGTCAGAAGCTTGGTCCAGTCCACTCCGGGCCTAGAAGTCTTGTTTTCAGTCATTTCGGTTGGTCGGCTCGATTTCGCGGATGCACTGATTCACTATGAACAGGGTGAGGCAGGACTGCCGGTCGGACAAGATGACCGTAGTGTAGTCTGTCCGTAACCAATAGCTGGTTACGACTGCCTAGCCTGCCCGCTCTGGGACAAAGCAATCGCTAGAACGGTCAAGCCGCTCACCGCCAGCGGAAACCAAACCTGCGAGATCCATGGAACAGGGATTAGAAAAAGCACATCCAGATCGGTGAGCGAAGCGGGCCAACGAACCGTGATCCAAAGTCCAGCATAGTAAGCGATATCCCACAAAGCGAAAAGCCAGAGAAAGACCGCCCAGCGTGCACTTGTGCTCGATGCCGCCAGCAGCGTCACACTGACCAGCATGATCATCGTGGCCGCTTCGCGGTAGACCTCGATGGTGAGCAGGCTCCGCGGAAATTGAGAGATCGACTGGTCCTGCCGATAGCCCTTTGACGAATGCTGGAGCTCGGACAGCGTTCCCGTGTATCCCGGCAACAGTCCGGTTGCGGCACGAAGATAGACGACCACCGCCGCTTCCGCGAAGCCGAAAGAGGCGGCAAAGATCGCCAGCGTGGTAAGTTGCCGCCAGTTGAGCAGCGACCGCTTCCGCCGAAACACGGCGTACGTGACAAACGGAATCAGTGCAAGCAGGTTCACCCACCACGGATGTGCCCAGATCTGGAGCTTCTCCATAACGGAGAAATTCTAAACCGTCCGTGGTTGCACAAACTCAGGCCGTCAAATTGATCGGCTGCGAAACATTGCTGGCGGCGAGGCTGCCGGAACTGCTGCTTCCCGGAAAGCCTGAGGTAAGAAACTGTGATCCAGTGTCACGATGAGGACGGTGATGGTGAGCAGCCAACGAATGCGTACTCTGTAAATTCTGTTGGATCGGAGAGTATGCCTGACGCGCGCTGCTCAGATTTCCGGATTGCAAAGCCGACCCCAGTTGATTCAGTTCTTGCGTCAACTGCACACTTTGTAGCCCGGACCCCGCGGTTGTACCGGTTAAAGTGCTGAGAACCTGTTGAGCACCGCTTAAATTGCCGGACTGCAACGCCTGTGCGAGTTGTTGAAATTCTGTGTTCTGTTGCTGATTCAGATTTTGTAAGTTTCCCGCCTGCAATAGCGGATTGGTGGAAGAAATCGCAGATATAGACATTTGGTCAACTCCTTCGGTTGCGTCGAATGCTTTGCTTAATGCAATTGGCTCTCCAAAATCTTTTCGCGCTTTCGCCGGCTCAGGCTGCTGATTTTGCGGCCAGGACAACACACCCGGTCTCTTTCACTGTTCAAGTCGAAATAATTCAGGGGGCAAGTTCTGCCTACTCGAATGTCATCCGGCAAGAAATGCCTGAGTCCCCACACTACTGACATTGAAATGACGAAATTTTTACAAACCTTTGACAGTCCTCGGGCAGCAACTTCATAACATTCTGCTGCACAACCGGAGGGGTGTGATTGCGGCGGCGATCAACGTCTCTGGCTCAGAAATGTCTGCTTCATTCACGAAGGGAGAACATATGAAAGCGCTTCACCCAATTCGAGTAAACAGTCCCGGCATGCGAATTCTTTCTATATTTCCGGTGATCGCGTTGTTGCTAGCCACCGCGCAAGCCGGCACCATTACCACGATCGCTTCTACGATTCCCGGTAACGGCGACCTCAACCCTTACGGCGTGGCTCGCGTTCCCACCACGACCGGGTCGCTTACCAGGGGAAATATATTGGTCAGCAATTTCAATAACAGCGCAAACCTGCAAGGCACCGGAACAACCATTGTGCAGATTAGTCCAAACGGCAAGGTCACTTTGTTTGCCCAGATTGACGCTAACAACCTGCCCGGTCCCTGCCCCGGCGGCGTTGGCCTCAGCACCGCTCTGGTCGCGCTGCGCAGTGGATGGGTGATTGTCGGCAGTGTGCCCACCACCGATGGAACCTCGGCGACCGTAAAAGCGGGATGTCTGCTGGTCTTGAACAGCAGCGGTAAGGTAGCCGAAACATTTTACGGCTCACTGATCAACGGTCCCTGGGATATGGCGGCTGTCGATGCGGGTAATCACGCCAGCCTGTTCGTCACCAACGTGCTGAACGGCACCGTCGCTGGCGGCGGGAAGATCGTACATGGAGGCACAGTTTTGCGCCTGGACCTGAATATTCCACACGCGACGATGCCCTACCTTGAACAGATGACAATCGTCGGCTCTGGTTTTGCGGAACGAACCGATCCTACAGCCCTGGTCATCGGCCCAACCGGCGTAGCTCTCAGCGACAGCGACAACGATCCCGATGGGCATGGACACAACGGCGTTCTCTATGTAGCCGACACTTTGAACAACCGCGTCGTCGCCATCGAGGACCCACTGCAACGCAACAACTCCGGTGGAACCGGAATGACGGTGACTCAAGGCGGCGCTCTGAACGGTCCACTCGGTTTAGAGATTGCCACCAACGGAAATATCTTGACCGTCAACGGAGGAAACGGATTCCTCGTAGAAACCAAAATTGAGGGACAGCACGGCCATCAGATCAGCAAGGTGCTGCTGGATGACATGGGCAAGCCGCCGGGAGCAGGCGCTCTCTTCGGGCTTGTTGATGTCGCGGGCCAGGGCATTTATTTTGTGGACGACAACGAAAACGCACTAAATCTCTTCCACTGAGGAGTCAAGTCTAACCGCGGCGCGCCGGGCGCACATGGCGCGCCCGGCTAAGATTCCTCGATTATTCTCCGTGTTCCTGCCGTGCTTCGCCGTTACAACGCTTACGCTGATATCTGCCACCACGCCTGACCAACCACGCGGCGACAATCGTCAACAATGAAATGACCGTCACCAGAATCACCCCCGTGAGAAACAGGGGAGCTGCGTAGTATTCCGGCCGACGCATGAAGACCGCTACGGATGCCGGGAGGGTCAATAGAACGATTCCGTTCACCATCAAGACCCGCCTGGCCCAGGTCGCGTGACGATTCTCGGCAGCGGCGGCGAGCCATGTTGTGTAGCCCAGGGGCAAAAGAAGAATACCCATCAATACATGATTCAGTAAGGTCGGCCCCACGGCGCGCTGGTACACCTCGCTCGAGCTTTCTCCCAGTAAATCGCGAATATGAGGCGTCGCCATGGTATGAACTATTCCTAGAACGATGAGCAGCAGGCCGACACCACGCAGGAATCCAGCAGCGATTTCTTCTGAACGCATGTTCGCTTCCTCACCAGCGTGACAACTATACTCGAGAAAAAACTGGCTTCGTTTCTGCAAGTTTCTTGGCCCGATACGCGTGCTAGAATCCACTTTCTGTCCGAGGATTTTTATTCTATGTCCGAAGCCGAAGCCCGCCAAAAAGCCGAAGACCATTATTATGCGGCTCTGGATCTGGTGTCGGATGGCGAGCACGAGCGCGCAGTAGAGGAATATCAGAAGTCTCTCGAAGCTGATCCGACTTTCACGGAAGCCATGCACGGCTTGTCGCGCGCGCTGCAAGATCTCGGCCGCCTGGATGAAGCGATTGTAATGGCGAAGCGTATCGCGGAAGTTGATCCGGAAGATGTTCTTGCGTATACGAGCCTGTCGGTTCTGTACCAGAAGAAAGGCATGATTCCGGAAGCTGAGGCGGAAGGCGCTAAAGCACGAGTGCTGGGATGGAAACAGCAGTTGAAGAAAGGCAGCTCTTAGCATCTAGCTTCTAACTTTTGGCTGGTGCGCTGGATCGACCCAGAATTACGAGCTAGGAGCTAGCAGCTACAACTCATACTTCTTCATCAAATGACGGAACGAGCGATAGGAAATCTTCAACAAATCCGCGGCGCGAGTCTGAACTCCGTTCGATTGTGACAACGCAGTCAGCAGTAGCGACTTCTCGATATCGGCAACATATTTCTCCATTTCAATGCCTTCCGGCAGCGCAGCCATCGTCCCGCTGACGGACATGCCCGGCAACTCGGCGCCGGCAGCGGCCGCGCGTGCCTTAGCTTTTTCCACGGGCAGTTCTACGTGCAATTCATCTCTCGTCTCCAGGGCCACGGCACGCTCGATCGTATTCTCAAGCTGGCGTACATTGCCCGGCCATTCATAGCCTGCCAACGATTCCAGCGACTGTGCATTCACTCGCTGAATGCTCTTCCCTGCTCCGGGCGCGTACTTCTTGAGAAAGTGGTTGACCAGCAGCGGAATATCTTCTCGGCGCTGCCGCAGAGGCGGCACCGAAACCGGAATCACACTCAGGCGGTAATAGAGATCTTCGCGAAAGGTGTTTTCCGCAACCTGGCGATCGAGATCGCGATTGGTGGCCGCGATGACCCGTACGTCAATCGGAATCTCATTCGTCCCTCCCACAGGACGCACTGTGCGTTCCTGCAACACCCGCAGCAACTTGACCTGCATGGTCAGGCTCATCTCGCTGATCTCATCGAGAAAAATTGTTCCCTGGTCCGCAACTTCGAATAACCCGCGTTTGTTCTGATTTGCGCCGGTGAATGCGCCTTTCACGTAACCGAACAGTTCGCTCTCCAGCAGAGTTTCGGGAAACGCGCCGCAGTTGATGGAAACGAATGGCTCGGCCGCCCGCGGAGAACACACATGCAAAGCCCGTGCGACCAGTTCTTTACCGGTTCCACTCTCGCCGTAGATCAACACTGTGCTTTGGGTAGAAGCGACAGTGCGGATCGTCTGTTTCAGTTTCTCCATAGCGTGACTGACACCGACAATATTGTCCAGCGAGTTGCGCGTCGCGGCGTCGCGCTTAAAAGCAAAATTCTGCCGGTGCAACGCAACCTTTTCTAGAGCCCGCTTGATGGCAATCTTTATTTCATCGACCAATCCCGGAGACTTGCGAATGTAATCCGTAGCGCCGCCGGCTTTAACCGCTTGTACGGCAGCCTCGTAATCATCGACTGCCGTTATTAAGATCACCGCGGAATCAGGCGAAATCTGATGCGCGTGACGCAGTACTTCAATACCGTCGATGTTAGGCATCTTAATGTCGGTCACGATCACATCATAAAGAGCGCCGTCGAGTTTTCTCTTCGCCAGCTCGCCAGAATTTGCCGTTTCAACTTTGTGGCCTTCGCGGCGCAGCGCGATGTCCAGCATTTCGCAGATGGAGCGCTCGTCATCGCAAACCAGAATGTTACCCATGCGCGCCTCCTCCGGCTGCCGCGGCGCCGACGGTTTCGAGCGCCTGCGCGGGAACCGCTCTCGGCCCGGTCGAAGTCTCGCCCGCCGCGAAGCGGCGCAATCGCAGCACAAAGACGCTGCCCTGCCCCAGCTTGGAGCGGGCAAAAACCTTGCCTTCATGAGCTTGAACAATCTGGTACACAATGGCCAGCCCCAGCCCGGTACCGCCTTCAAATTGCGACTGGAATGGCTCGAATACTTTCTCGATCAGTTGTTGGCTCATTCCCGGCCCAGTATCGGCGAAATTGAGCTGCCAATCTTCTTCGCTTGATTCCAGCGAAACCGTCAAGGTGCCTCCACTTGGCATGGCGCGCACAGCATTTTCGCAGAAATTCCAGAAGACTTGCTTAAGCTTGTCCCCATCAGCCGAAGCCCACGCTTCACGCGCGCCATATTTTCGCTTTACTCGGATCCCGGATTTCTGTGCTGCCAGCCGGTGCTCGAGCAAAGTGAGCGTGTCGTCCAAAAGTGGCAGTAAATCTACTTTGGCAAACTTGTATTGGCGGCCGCGTGAATAGGCAAGAAAATCGGTAATGATGCTGTTAAGGCGCTCTGATTCACGCGTGACAATCCCTAAAAGCTGGCGATGTTCATCCCCCAAATCCGGGATGCCGGACAGCATGCTCACCGAGCCGGCGATCGAAGTCAAAGGATTGCGGATCTCATGTGCAATAGCTGCGGCCAAACGTCCTACCGCGGCCAGTCGATCTTGCATGCGGACTTCGCGCTCCAAGCGCCGGATTTCCGTAAGGTCGTCAAACGTGTACACATAACCCAGCATGCCGCGCTCGGGAATCGCCAGCGCAGAAACCAGCACGCGGAATGTCTTGCGATAGCCGGTCGGCGCAATCAGACGAACTTCACCATGTGCGGGTTCGCGATCCACCCGCGGCAAAGGATCCAGAAAAAGTTGGTTGACCGGCTGATCCAACAGATCGGCTTCAGAACGCTCCAATAACTTTTGCGCCGCAGTGTTGACCAGTGTGATGTGTCCGTCCATGCCGGTAGTGATCAGCCCGCCTGTGATCGACTGAATGATGTTCTCGTGCAAAGCCTGCAGGTTTTCCAGCGCTCCGCTGGTGTCCTTCAGCTTTACGTCCACCTGTCGCAACTTGTTGGCCAGCAAACCAGCCAAATACGAAACTGCAAGATACCCAAACAAGTTCACGAAAATGATCGCCTGCAGCGCCTTCATTTCCGGATGAGTGGTGGAATACGAAGGAATAATCGCGAAATATGTGGCCTCGAGCACGGCCCCATAAAGTATGAAAGCCAACGCGGCCGTCAGGTAGGCCCACACCCTGGGCAACAGAATGCAGGCGACGATAATGACTAACGGATAAAGAAAATTAAGGGAACTGTCTACGCCGCCTGTGGCGTAAACCACCAAGGTGACGAGTGCGAGATCAGTAAGCACCTGCAATACCGCCTGGATGCGGTATTCCTGCCAGAACGATAACAGCAGCACGTAAAAAATCGAGATCGCGTACCACAGCAGGATGGCATTGACGAACAGCCGCAGCGGCAAAGGTGTGGGAGCAAGCCGGGAAATGGCCAGCTCGATTCCTAAAAGAAATGTCAGGATCAGGATGCGAACCTTGACCAGCCAGGCCAGCCACAGCCGCTCATCGAACATGGATTGCATGCCTGATCTAATTTCCTTGTAGAAACGCATGTACTGGGCGGAGTAGTTGGTTGCTCACTCCGCCCAATGTTTTGTGCTACCCAGCCAGCTTGGCAATCATCGAGAACAGCGGCATATACAGCGAAATGACGATGCCACCGACGGCCACACCCAGAAACGCGATCAAGAGCGGTTCCAGCATGGCCAGCATGTCCCTGGTTGCGGCATCGACTTCGTCTTCGTAGAAATCCGCGATCTTCTGCAGCATCGCATCCATGGCGCCCGTCGCTTCGCCCACACCAATCATCTGCGTAACCATACTCGGGAATACTCCCGATTCGCGTAGCGGATCGACAATGGTGCGGCCTTCTTCAATAGCTTTGCGAACTTTCATCAAGGCTTCTTCCAGCACAGCGTTGCCTGAAGTTCTGGCGGTGATGCTCAGACCCTCAAGAATCGGCACGCCGGACGTGATCAGGGTGCCTAGGGTACGAGTGAAACGCGCCACGGAGATCTTGCGCATAAGCATGCCAACGATAGGCATTTTCAGCAGGGCAAGGTCCATGTAGTAGCGGCCTTTGGGATTCTTACGAATCTGCTTGATGCCAAAAAACAAACCTACTACGCCCACGATAAAGAACCACCAGAACTGGCCTACGAATGCGCTCAGTCCCATTACCACGCGTGTGGGCAGCGGCAAAGCGACTCCCAATCCGGCAAAGAGATTGGCGAAAATGGGGACCACATATTTCAGCAACGCGCCTACGACCAGGATTGCGATACTGATGACCGAGACCGGGTAGATTAATGCCGATTTCACCGCTCCCCGGAGTTTCACGGCCTTTTCGACATACTGCGCCAGCCTTTGCAGAATGATGTCGAGAATACCGCCGGTCTCGCCGGCTTCAATCATGTTGGTGGAAAGGTCGTCAAAGACCTTGGGATATTGGCGCATGGCATTGGCCAGGGTTGAGCCGCCTTCCACCGTGGTGCGCACGCCGGTGAGGGTCTTCTGGAATGCCTGATTTTCCTGATTAGCCGCCAGGATTTCCAGACACTGCACCAAAGGCAAGCCGGCATCGATCATGACAGAAAATTGCCGGAAGAAAATGGCAATTTCCTTAGTGCTTACCTTGCCCGAGCCGAACGTCGGCATGGCAAACTCTTTGCCTTTTTCCCGGATCGCTCCCGCGTTGATGCGTTCCTTGCGGAGCTGAGCCGCTAACGCCTGTTTGTTGGGCGCTGCCCGCTCGCCGCTGACTTTCTCTCCGCTTTCGCTCTTCCCAGAAAATGTAAAAACTGGCATGTGAGTCTCCTTACTTCTTAGCGTTGCTTCGGTGCGCCAGTCGCTCACGCACCGGGTTACTGCTGCTTAAATCGAATTGGTTCGGCTTCAAAGTCGCTTAACGTTTTCCAGTCGCGGCGCTCTTCGCGCCGGCTGCACTTTGGTTACGGTTCAACAATCCCGCGCCCCGATTGATCATTTCCTGCAATTCATCCACGTTGCTGGAGCGCGCCATTGCTACCTCCAGAGTGATTTGTTTCTGGAAGTAAAGGGTGGCCAGCGCCTGATTGAATGTCTGCATACCGAACTTGTCCTGACCTGACTGCATCGACGAATAAATCTGGTGAATCTTGTCTTCGCGGATCAGGTTGCGAACGGCAGCATTGGGTACGAGAATTTCCATACCCATAGCTCGACCCTTTCCGTCCGCGCTGGGCAGCAGGCTTTGACACATGATGCCTTCCAGCACCAGGGACAATTGCGCTCGAATCTGCGGCTGCTGGTGCGCCGGGAAAACATCGATGATGCGGTTAATGGTCGATGACGCGGAGTTCGTGTGCAGCGTGCCAAACGTGAGGTGACCGGTTTCGGCGATACGCAGCGCCGATTCGATCGTCTCCAAGTCACGCATTTCGCCGATCAGCACTACGTCGGGATCTTCGCGAAGTGCGGCCCGCAGCGCGTCAGTAAAGCTCTTAGTATCCGCATGAAGTTCGCGCTGGTTGACCACGCAATTTTTGTTCATGTGCACGAATTCAATCGGGTCTTCGATGGTGAGAATGTGGTCGTGCCGCTCGGTATTAATTTTGTCAATCATGGCGGCCAGAGTAGTGGATTTGCCCGACCCGGTTGGACCCGTGACCAGCACTAAGCCGCGAGGCTTGTCACACATTTTGCTCACCACCGCAGGAAGGCCTAGCTGGTTAAAAGATTTGATTTCGAAAGGAATAAGACGGAAGACGGCTGATGTAGCGCCGCGCTGGTTAAACACGTTGGCGCGGAATCGAGCCAGACCTTTCAATCCGAAAGAAAAATCCAGCTCCAGATTTTCTTCGAAACGATGTTTCTGCGAATCGGTCATGACGCTGTAAGCCAATTGCTTGGTCTCAGCCGGCGTCATCTGCGGCAGATCCAATGGCACCAGGTGCCCGTGTACGCGGATCTGCGGTGGCGAATTGGTAGTGAGGTGAAGATCGCTTCCCGACATCTCCAACATTCGTTTCAACAGATCACTTAATGCGAGCGACATCTTTTATTCCCTTCCTTTTCGAACTTAGTGAATAGTTTCGCGAGCCACTTCTTCGAGCGTGGTCATGCCGGCCGCAACTTTGATCAACCCGCTGCGGCGCAAAGTAATCATTCCCCGTTCAATCGCCTTCTTCTTCAATTCGACCGCGGAAGCGCCGACCAGAACCAATTCCCTGATTTCGTCATCCACTTCCATGACTTCATACAAACCGCAACGGCCCTTGTAGCCGGTGTTGTTGCACACACCGCAACCTTTGCCCTTTTGAATCTTTACAGTCTTGGCTTCCTCCGGTGTGAAGCCTTCTTCGATCAGCGTCTGCGGCGGAACGTCCACCGTTTCCGTACATTCCTTGCAGACACGGCGGACCAGTCGTTGCGCGCAGATCAAGTGAACAGATGTCGCTACCAGGAAAGGTTCGATACCCATGTTCATAAGCCGGGTAATGGTTTCAGGCGCGCCGTTCGTGTGGAGCGTGGAAAGAACCAAGTGACCGGTGAGAGCAGCTTTGATCGCGATTTCAGCAGTTTCAAAGTCTCGAATTTCGCCGACCAGAATGATGTTCGGGTCCTGACGCAAAAAAGCGCGCAAAGCGGTAGCGAAATTAAGCCCGATCTGCTCCTTCATCTGCACCTGGTTGACACCTGCCAACTGGAATTCGACCGGATCTTCCGCCGTCATGATGTTGGTGTCAGGCTTGTTCAACGTAGAAATCGACGAGTACAACGTATTGGTTTTGCCCGATCCGGTTGGTCCGGTCACCAGAACCATGCCGTAAGGCTTCAGAATGGCTTTCTCAAACTTGGTCAGTGACTCTGGCTCGAAACCAAGCTTGGTCATGTCGAGGCGCAGGTTTTCTTTGTCCAGCAAGCGGAGCACGATTTTTTCTCCCCACAGAGTGGGCAGGGTGCTTACACGAAAATCGAGTTGCTTTTTACGTCCGCCAATATTCATCTTCAGCATGATGCGGCCGTCTTGCGGCAGGCGCTTCTCGCTGATGTCGAGCTTCGACATAATTTTCACGCGCGAAATAATGGCGTCTTTCAACTTCAGCGGCGGCGTCATGATGCTCTGCAGCACGCCATCAATACGGAAGCGAACGCGGAACTCTCTTTCGTACGGCTCCATGTGAATGTCACTGGCTCCGCGCTTCACGGCATCGGTTAAAACCAGGTTCACCAACTTGACGATAGGAGCTTCATCAGCCGCCCGCTCCAGATCCGCCAGCCCTAATTCCTGCTGGTCTGCCTGCAGTTCGACGTCGGATTCATCCATCTCCGACATCGAAAGCATTACTTGCTCGAGATCTTCTTCCTTGGTATTGCCGTAAGCTTTATCGATGCCTTCGAGAATCGAGCTTTCCGACGCAACCACCGGCTCAATATTGAAACCGGTCATGAACTTGATATCGTCCATGGCGAACACGTTGGTCGGGTCCACCATCGCAATCGTCAGGGACGCGCCTACTCGGCTCAATGGCAGGATTTGATAACGCTTGGCGGTTTCAAAGGGAATCAGCTTCACGACCGCAGGATCAATCTCGAAATAGGAAAGATTGATGGCGGGAACACCGTATTGTCGGGAAAGGAAATTGGTGACGTCCTCGTCAGTAAGAAATCCCAGCTTCACCAAGGCAGCGCCCAGGCGGACGTTGGTTTCCTTCTGAGTCTTCGTTGCTTGTTCCAACTGCTCTGGGGTTATGACCTTCTCTTTGACGAGAAGATCACCCAGCCGTTGAGACATACCTCGATCTCCTATCTGAGCGGCAGAGGGATGACGTCGACTTCGCTTTGCTCACGCGCTATCGCTGCGTCTTAGGGGGACGATTGCAGCCTAACGCGTTGACACAAATTGTCACAGCACAAGCGTTACTTCAAAAGTAACTTTGGTACTTGTACCGTACGCGGGAAAACGCATAACGCCTTTGTACAGCGCAAAATGCCCAACAGGTGCGCTTTTGTAGAATGAATACATCCCAACGGGCATGGACTTAGGTAAGTTCAGAGGTGGAACGCCGCTAACAATTTCCTTCTATTAAAGCTGGCTAACCATCCTGGCGTCACCTTACTTTGTATATGACAGCCGCCAACCAACAGATCCGAGATTACTACCACGCACTATACGGCGCATGGGGACGCCAGCATTGGTGGCCCGCCCAGACTCGCTTCGAAGTCATCGTCGGCGCTTATCTCACCCAGAATACTTCGTGGAAGAATGTCGAAATCGCATTGCGGCAGCTGCGCGCTGCCCACAAGCTGAGTCTCGCAGCAGTACGCACCATTCCTCTGGATCAACTAGAAGCGCTGATTCGACCAGCCGGGTATTTTCGCCAGAAAGCCGCTCGGCTAAAGACCTTTATCGCCTTCGTCGACAAAGTTTACGGGGGCTCGCTGCAGCGCATGTTCGAAAAGCCCACCGACAAACTGCGCCAGGAATTGTTGTCTCTCAACGGCGTTGGACCCGAGACTACCGATTCCATACTGCTTTATGCCGGACAACATCCGGTCTTTGTGGTCGATGCTTACAGTCGCCGGATCCTGGAACGGCATGGAATCGCTGACCCGAAGATGCCCTACGAGCGAGTGCGCGAGCTTTTTGAGCAATCCTTGAGCGAGGTCGCCGGAGGTCCGGACAGAATGACTCAAGCGCTCGAAAATGCGGTTCCGTCTCTGGCGCATCCCCCGAGCGCAATGAGCCTCGCGCACCGCACACCACTGGCCCAGATATATAACGACATGCATGGACTTATCGTTGCCACCGGAAAACATTACTGCTTGAAAGCGATACCTCGCTGCGAGCATTGCCCACTGCGAATATTCCTCCCCGAAGGCGGACCTGCCTTGCGCCCAGTTAGTCAGGACGGGGTCTTCAAGCCATCATCCCCCTGAATCTCGCAGCCCGCTTATAATGAGCCGAAGAAGTTGCGCGAGAGTGGATCAAAGGCTAGACGCGAGCAAAACATGTCTGCTTCTAATCCAATCCGACCTAAGGGGAAACAGTCCAGCCGGAAGAAAGTCATTATCCCGCTGGCAGTGGGCATCGCTCTGCTCTTCGGCGTGCTGCTGTCGCTGACTTCTTTCGATCTGCCTTTAAACCCCGACACCAACCAGCAATTACTGTTTTTCGCTTCGCTGTCCGCACTGATCTTCCTCTTGTTCGTAGCCCTGACGTTCGTCCTGGCACGCAATCTGCTGAAACTTTTTGCCGAACGCAGGCTTGGGGTTCTGGGATCGAAATTCCGCACCCGTCTCGTAGTGGGCAGTCTTTTGCTTTCGTTCCTTCCCGTCATCGGCATGTTCTTCTTCGCTTATGTGCTGATGAACCGCTCGATTGATAAATGGTTTTCCAGCCCAGTGGAAGAAGTGCGGCGCGACACCGCAACCATGGCCTCACTGCTTTCGAAGTATGCCGCACAGAACACGCGAGCCGAAGCCGAAGCTATCGCGGCCGAGCCAGGGACGCAATCTGCTTTTCCCAGCCGCAATTTTTCCGCAGTTAACAAGGAGTTTCAGCGCCACGCACCGACTCTGCAGGGCGGGTTCGCACTGGCGATTGTCGATGGCAATGCCGAAACCAGCTTTAACGTTCCTTCCCCGTGGGTACAACTCAAACCCATGCTTCCTCTGGAGCGACTGCGATCTGAAGATGCAATTCCTTTTACGTGGCAAGGAACGGATTACATTCTCGGCAGTGCTCCAGTCGGCAATAAAGGATTGATTCTCGTCGGCACGCCTTTGCCGCGTCAATTTTCTGAAACTGTCAAACAGGTGGAAACGAGCCAGCAGCGCTACCTCGACCTTGCCCGCGAGCGCAGATTAGTTCGCCGGACTTACATGGAGGTCTTGCTTCTCCTGACCGTGGTGGTTCTTTTTGCCACCACCTGGTTCGCATTATTTCTATCCAAATTGGTCACCCGTCCTATGGTTGCACTCGCTGAAGCCACGCAGGAAATCTCCCGCGGGCGGCTCGATTACAGGGTTGAAGTCCGTGCCGCCGATGAAATCGGCGATCTTGTGCACTCTTTCAATCGTATGGCTGAAGAACTGGAATCCAGCCGTCGCCAGATTGAGGCCTCAAGCCATGACCTCAGCGCGGCCAACGTTGCTTTGGAACAGCGGCGTCGCCATATTGAGACTATTTTGGAAAGCATTCCCAACGGCGTGCTTTCGTTGAACGCAGAACGGCGTGTCACCCACGTAAACCACGCGTTGCTTCGCCTGTTTCATCCCTCGGGCGTCGAGTCTGGTACGCCAGCGGTCCTGATCGGCGCACCGCTGCGAGACGTTTTCGCAATCGACGTTCTCGCCGACCTTGAGCCGCTGCTGCGCCGCGCTGACCGCATGGGCACCACCACCACGCAAATGGATATGGCCGTTCAAGCCGCTACCCTCAGCGTCGCAGTTACGGTTGCGACTCTCAAGCACGAAGACCAGGGCCTCGGATATGTCCTCGTCTTCGAAGATCTCTCCGAATTGCTCAAAGCTCAGAAGCAGGCGGCATGGCGGGAGGTGGCGCGGCGCGTAGCCCACGAAATCAAGAATCCGCTTACTCCGATTGCACTCTCCGCGGAGCGCATTCGGCGCCACCTGCAGCGAGCCATGCCTCCCGACGCTGCTTCGCTGCAAGTACTCAATAGCTGCGCTGATACCATCGCGGGAGCTGTCGAAACCGTTCGCTCGCTGGTCGATGAGTTTTCGACCTTAGCCCGTTTCCCCACTGCCCAGCCGCAATCTGCCAACATCAATTCCATCGTCAATAACACGCTCACTATGTTCGACGGGCGTCTGGACAACATTCTCGTGCGGACTTCTTTGTCGCCAGAGTTGCCCAATGTCATGGCCGACCCCGAGGCCATCAAGCGAGCCCTGGCTAATCTGCTGGACAATGCGGCAGAGGCAATGCAGAACGCGATGTTTCGCGAAATCGAGATTTCGACTGCGCTGGTAGCCACACGCGATGTGGTGGAAATCGCCGTCGCCGATACTGGTCACGGCGTGACTCGGGAATTGAAAGAAAGACTGTTCCTGCCATACTTCTCCACTAAGAAGCGCGGTACCGGTCTCGGCCTCGCAATTGTGCACCGCATAATCGAAGACCATCACGGTTCCATCCGCGTGGAAGAGAATAAGCCAGTGGGCGCGCGCTTCGTGGTGGAACTCCCGATTGTGCCGGATGCTGTCGCTGCCTCCTCTATCAACCATGCATAACATTCTCATCGTTGATGACGAACCCACGATTCGCCAATCGCTTAAGGGCGTGCTGGAAGATGAGGGATTCAAAACCTCGCTTGCCGAAAGCGGTGAAGCTGGCTTGGAAAGCATAAGCAAAAATAGCTTTGATGTGGTGCTGCTCGATGTATGGTTGCCGGGAATTGACGGCCTCGAAACCCTGGAAAAAATTCGTGAAAAAGAAAATGCCCCCGAGGTCATCATGATTTCCGGACACGGCACCATCGAGACCGCGGTACGCGCCACTAAACTCGGTGCCTACGACTTTCTGGAAAAACCGCTCTCGATCGATAAAACCCTGATCCTCATCAAGAATGCAATTGATGCCAAGCGTTTGCGCGAGGAAAACCGCGAACTCAAAAAACAACTCGTTCCAAAAAGCGTGATTGTCGGCGACAGCATTCCCATGAAAGCACTGCGCCAGCAGATTCAGATTATGGCTCCGACCAATGGCCGCGTTCTAATTTTCGGAGAATCAGGCACCGGCAAGGAGTTAGTGGCCCACGCCATACACGCGCAAAGCTTGCGCCAGGAAGAGACGTTCGTCGAAGTGAACTGCGCTGCTATTCCCGAGGATCTGATCGAGAGCGAGTTGTTCGGACATCGCAAAGGCTCTTTTCCCGGAGCCACAGGAGACAAAGAAGGCACATTCCAGAAAGCTCATGGCGGTACACTTTTTCTCGATGAAATCGGCGATATGAGCTTGAAGACACAGTCAAAAGTTTTGCGGACGCTCGACGAGCAGCGGTTTGTTCCAGTCGGTAGCGATGAACAAATCACAGTCGATGCCCGGGTAATAGCTTCGACTAATAAAGATTTGGAAGAAGAAATTTCGCGCGGTAACTTTCGTGAGGATCTGTTTTACCGTCTCAATGTCATTCCTTTTTCGGTGCCTGCGCTTCGGGAGCGCAAAGAGGATGTTCCCTTGCTGGGGCGTCATTTCCTGAAGGAATTTTCTGCGACTTATGGCCGCCGCCCGCGCGAGATCAGCGATGATGCCATCGATACGCTAATGCGCTATTCCTGGCCGGGAAATGTTCGCGAACTACGCAATGTGATGGAGCGCATCGTGATCATGAACCCAACCACGATTCGCTTCGAGCGCAAGCATCTGCCTCCACTGGTCCATCGCGATGGTACGCGTCGCACAACAGGAGGTGATTTTTCCACACTGCATCAAGCTCGCGCCGCCTATGAGCGCGACTATATACTGAAAAAATTGGATGAGAACCACGGCAACGTGAGCCGCACGGCAGAAGTGCTGGGACTGGAGCGCAGCCATCTTTACCGCAAGATGAAAACGCTTGGCATTACAGCCAAGGAGTAAATTAGAACGCTTAGCTTAGCGCTTGATCATGTGAATCTCAGTCCCGTTCTTCAGGAACTTCACTTCGTCCATCAACTGCGTGATGAGATAAACGCCGCGGCCGTGCCCAGCAAAAATGTTCTCTCCCATTACCGGACTGGGAATTGCCGCAGGATCGAAACCATTGCCCGGATCGCGCACCACGATCAGCAAGCTTCGATTCCGGTCGCAAGCCACATCGCATTCGACGATCTTTGAAGGATCGGACTTGGCGCCATGCACGACAGCATTGGCAAGCGCCTCGGAAAGCGCCAGTTCGATTTCGTTCTCCTTACCTTGGGCGCAGTCTTTCTCGCGAAGCGATGTCATGATTCGCTGCACTACGGAATCTACTGCCGCTTTGTCCGCAGACAATGTAACTTGCAGCTTGAAAAGTAAATGGTTGGCCAGAAACTCGAAGACTGGTTCGGAATGGTTAGACATTAATCGAAATCGATCGCTAAGGTGAGCCGCAAGCTGGCCTGTGCAATTCTACAGAGGAATCCAGACATCGGCAATCTAACATGTTAGCCTCTAACTCTTTACCGGATGCGTTAGTAACTCCAACTGCCGGCGCCAGTCCAGTTCGTCGATAAAACTATGCGAATCACGCCATTCCGGACTGACCTTCACAAAAAGCTCAAGAAAGACCCGAGTGCCAATCATCTTTTCAATCTGCAGCCGGGCAGCGGTGCCAATTTTCTTCAACATTTGCGCCTGCTTGCCGATGAGAATGCGCTTCTGCCCTTCCCGCTCGCAAAAAATTGCCGCGGCAATACGCGTGAGCTTCGGCCCCTCCTCAAACTGTTCGACTAACACCGTGGTCGCGTATGGAACTTCTTCACTGGTCGCCACTAATACCTGCTCACGAATGATCTCTCCAACCATGAATCGCATAGGCTGATCGGTGACTTGGTCCGCAGGAAAATAGCGCGGGCCCTCAGGCAAGACTGCTATTACCTTTTCCAGCAGAAGATCTAAACCCTCCGGCTTACGGGCCGACAAGGGAATGATTTCCTTGAAAGCATGCAGCCGGCTGTATTCATCGATGATGGGCAGTAACTTGTCTTTTTGATTTCGCAGCAAGTCGATTTTGTTCAGAAGCAGAAAAACCGGAGTTCCTGATTTCCTGGACATTTCGAGCACAGCCTCATCCTCGCGGCCGAATCTGCGGGTGACATCGACAATCAGTAAAAGCAGGTCGCACCCTTCCAGCGCCTCGCGCACTTCGGACATCATCTTTCGGCCCAGCGAAGTATCCGGCTTATGCACGCCAGGGGTATCGATGAGGACGATCTGTCCCCCAGCTTTTTTCTTTTGCGCAGGCACTTGCACCACCCCCAGGATTCGATTGCGCGTAGTCTGCGGTTTGGGGCTGACAATAGCTAACTTCTGCCCCACAAGCGCGTTCAGCAGCGTAGATTTGCCGGCGTTAGGACGTCCAAGAATACAAACGAATCCGGAATGAAAGGCCATAAGCAATAGGCTACTAGCTTCTAGCCCCTGGCTGCTAGCGCGAAGCTAAAGGGCTACGAGCGAGAAGCTAGCAGCTAGAACCTTCTTCAAATCAGTCGCATCTGCTTCGGTTGGACTGAGATCCTTACCCGCTCAACGCGACGGTCGGTCGATTCCAGCACTTCGAAACGCAGGCCGTCCTCTTCTATCACTTCGCCCTTTTGCGGAATGCGCCCGGCCATCTCACTGACCAATCCCGCCACCGTAGCCGATTCTTTGCCCTCGGGACGCGTCCCCAGCAGTTCGTCCAGACGATCGACATCCATGTTTCCCGGGACAATATACGAATGGTCGCTCTCACGCACGACTTCAGCTTTCTGATGTTCGTCGTCGATTTCACCGACAATTTCTTCGACCAGGTCCTCAATCGTGACTAGTCCCGCAACCCCGCCGTACTCGTCAACCACGATAGCCATGCGAATATTATTTTTCTGCATCTCCCGCAGAAGTTCGCTTCCCAGTTTGCTTTCAGGCACAAAATAAACGTCTTTGCGCATGACCGTATCGACGGTGCGAGTATTGGCCTCGGTATCGGGTACCTGCAAAACATCCTGCGCGTAAACAATTCCTTTGATGTTGTGAATTGTTTCCTCGAATACGGGAACTCGTGAAAACGGTTTCATACGCAGCAACTCAATAAATTGCTCGACTGTAGTATCGGTGGGGACAGCAACGATTTCCGGCCGCGGCTTCATGGCTTCGCGCACAGTTTTTTCACCGAATTCCACCACCGACTGAATCATGTCGCGATTGCTCTCGTCTAAAATGCCTTCTTCCTGACCAGCTTCAATCAGCGCATCCACAGCTTCCGCCTGGCTCTCCGGTTGTTCATCGGCGTGCTCTTTGGTCAGAGAAGCTACTGATTCCAGAAATCCCAACACCAGAGTCACCGGCAAAACCAGGTAGATAAGGAGACGTAAGACAGGCACCCAAGCGACCAGCCATCGCCCGGTGGAACGCGAGAAAAAAACAAAGGGCAGAAAACGGTTAAAAATAATTACGATCAGGATCAGGCTAAGCGTTGCTTGCAGAATTTCATAAATGCTCCATGCCCGGTCGCGGAAGACCGTGAAGCCGACCAGCATGGCGATCGCTGCCGTAATCATTTGCGTGAGCACTGCCATCGACACTGCCGCGCGGCCGCGACTGACGCCGAGCCTGGGCTCTACATCGTGTTCGAATGCGTCGATATTGACTTGAAATTCGCGGGAGAGAAACTTGCCAATTTCGGCGTACACACGGTCTACGTACGAAACCAGGGTCAGCAGACCGAGCAACACCAGAAGAACGATGGCGATAAGATAATTCATGCCGATGCCCGTTTTCGTCCGCGCTTTGCGCCGCTGGAAACCCGAGATGATCGCACAGTTCTCTCAATCAAGCCCACCGGCAGTCCGAGAGACTTGCGCAAACGCGCTTCTTTATTTTGCATCTCTCCGTTGTCGAGTTCGTGATCGTATCCGGCGAGATGGAGCACACCGTGCAGAACGAGAATTCTGATTTCCTCAGCTGCGGTATGCCCAAGTCGATGCGCATTCTGCTTTGCAATCTCCGCGGAAATCGCGACATCTCCTGCAAAGCCGGGCGACAACCCCGGCGTCGCGGGAAAAGAAAGCACATCCGTCGGCTTGTTCTTCCGGCGAAAACGACGATTCAATGTCTGCAATTCGCGGCTACTGGTCACGAGCACACTGACGGCCCCTCGCACTCCGCTGGCGCGACGGGCGCGTGCCACAAACTTAGCCAGCGTAGCCTCACTCAGCCCCACCACCCGTCGTTGAATAATCACCAAGCTTTCTCCAGTGCCATCGTGCAAATAAACAGGAGGGCCAGTACTGCAGCCCTCCCATCGACTCATATCGATTTTATTCTTTCGCTTGTGCTTCCGGGGGCATCGCGATGTCTTTCTGTAACGGCAGAATGTCCGATCCATTAATTTTGCCATTCGCCCCAGCCTTCGGTTCGAGCAGCGACAACTGCTGTTCCGCCAGCTTGGTTTTATGCTCGTCGTAAGCGCGAATGATGCGCTGCACCAGGTGATGGCGAACCACATCGCCCTCATCGAAGTAAACAAAAGTCAGCCCTTCGACGCGCTTCAATATGTCGACCGCCTCCAGCAAACCGCTGCGGCGGGCGTTGGGCAAGTCGATCTGCGTGACGTCACCAGTAATCACCGCCTTGGAGTTGAATCCCAGACGAGTGACAAACATCTTCATCTGCTCCGAAGTAGTGTTCTGGGCTTCGTCCAGAATCACAAACGAATCGTTCAAAGTGCGGCCGCGCATAAACGCAATGGGCGCAATCTCGATAACATTTTTCTCGAGATACCGGTCGACCTTCTCCGGATCAAGCATGTCGTAGAGCGCGTCGTATAGCGGCCGCAAATACGGATCGATTTTGTCCTGCAATGTTCCCGGAAGAAATCCCAGCCGCTCGCCCGCTTCCACAGCCGGCCGCGCCAGAATAATCCGGTTCACCCGTTTCGCCAGCAACGCAGAGATTGCCATCGCCACCGCCAGGTAAGTCTTGCCCGTACCCGCGGGACCGATGCCAAATACCATGTCGTGATGCTCAATGGCCTCAACGTAGCGTTTTTGATTGAGACTTTTGGGCTGGACCGTGCGCCGTCCGAAGGAGCGCTGCCGTCCCGCTTCTGCCAGCCCACGCAAGGTAGCTTTCGGATCCGCAATCAACACGCGCAACATGCTGTTCAGGTCACCGTTGTTGAAGGTGTGTCCAGAGCGCTGCAGATGGTTGTAATCAGAAAGCACTTGCTCCGCGCGGGCAACATCGCGGGCCGCACCTTCAAGTTCAATGGAGTCGGAACGCAGATCGATGTTGATGTTCAGTCCATCTTCGAGAACATGCAGATTTTCGTCTCTGGTACCGAACAGGGTTTCAATGTGAGGAGTAATCTCGATGCTCTTCTTCATTCAGTTTTGGCGAATCCCTCCCTCGCCAGCCCGGCCTTGTTTACCATTGCTACTGCTTAGATGCGTCGCCCCAACACAGGCGCACCAGCGCCCACATTAACAGCGACAAAAATTTTCTCTCTGCTGATGGAGCCAACCGGAATGCTCGCGCCTAAGGGGCAAGCGACTACCATTGCTGTAAGGGTACCCCCACCATCTGACAGGAGTCAATGGTGCAAAGTAGTTCAGCAGGTTCCTTGATAAAAGATCAAGGTATCGTTGCCAGCAGGGCTGATTTGCTGCATATCCATTTGACCAGCAGTAACTTAGTCCCGTAGAATAGCTACTCGTACCAATCAACATTCCCTGCTTTAGCTTGGAAAAACCAAGGAACAAAGGTAAACGAATACATGGCAAACCATTTTTCTGCGCTGAAACGCGCCCGTCAGACTGAAAAGCGCACCGTTCGCAATCGCGCCAACGCCTCCCGCCTGCGCACCATTCTTCGCGATTTGCGCGAATCGCTGGCCAAAGGCGACAAACAGGCAACCGAACCGACGTTCCGGCAGACCGTTTCTGCGCTCGATAAAGCGGTTCAGAAGGGCGTGCTGCATGCCAATACGGCTTCGCGCTACAAGTCCCGCTTGAATATCCGTTTGAACGCCGCTGCCAAGAAATAGCACCTGGCTGATTTCACAGCACCACGCCAAAATGGTCTTTTAGTGCCATCCGCCACTCTTCGTCCGAAGTAAGCAGTCGTTCTTCTTTGGTTCGCTGCCTGGTGAGTATCAGCTTCCGCTCCGCCACCGTAATTCTGCCGCCGAGTGTGGCCATTGAACAAATACTCTTGCGGGTAAATGGCGACTCAGCCGAAGTCTGATGATAGCGGCACATATCGGCAAAATCGTCGAGACTTCGCGGTGTCAAAGTGAAAGAATATTGCCGCTTCCAAATGTCATCGCGGTCCGCTCTCTCCATCCAGAACGAGTCCCCGCAGTCCACCACACGATACATCCAACCATCCTCATGCTGCTCGGCGACAAATCGCAACTGTAGCGGCTCAATGAACGAATCGCCGAATCCGACGTCCGCCAGCCATGGTTCCTCGAGATCAAGTCGCAACGCAAGATGATCGAACTCCGGACCCTGGCTGCCGTCGTCACGGGACACACGAGCCGAGAGTAGGGTGACCTTGAATCCAATCGCGCGCAGCAACCCGGCGAATGCTCCATTCAGTTCGTAACAGAAGCCGCCGCGTCGCCGCTCCACGATTTTGTTAATAAAGGCGTCTTCGTCACACACAATCTTTCTGCCCAGAGCAATATCGAGATTCTCGAACGGCACACTCAGCATGTGATGCCGATGCAGGTTGCGCAACACTTCTATCGTAGGAACGATTGGTCCGGCGTACGCAATGCGGTCGAGATAGGCGGAAACGTTAAGCATTGCGAGGTGCCGAGCTTCGCTCGGCCGGACAGTCGAGGGTGGCTGTCCCCACGTGATTTTAAACTGGCAGTTCTTCCTGCATCCAGCCAGCTTCTGGCTTGGGTTCGGTAGTCAGGTCCAGGACCAATTTCTCCAGCACCATTCGCTTGCTGGTCGGATTCGACCGCAATGCCAGATCTGTTTTCGCCACCAGCCGGATGGCACGCGTGAGCTCTCGTTTGGATTTGTAGCGTCGCGCTTGCTTGATGATGTCGTCCGCGGCAAACGGTGGCACCCGGAAACCCTGCCACAGTGCCGCCCACAGCATGCGCTGATCGCGCACGTTTCGCTCGAGAATGACGAGCATCTGCCGAAAAGTCTTGGCCAGCATATAAAGATGTCCAATCGCCGCCTCATCGCCCTCGCCCGTGCTCAAAATCGCATCCAGCATTTCAAGAGCTCGCACCCGATCTTTGGAAGAGATGGCGTCGGTCAACTCGTACAGCGATCTCTGCTTTGCCGCCAGCACCATGGTCTCAACATCGCCCAGCGTGATGCGTTTCTTGTCCCCCACGTACAGCATCAGCTTTTCCAGTTCGTTCGAGACCATCATCATGTCGCCGCCGAGAGCATCGACCAGTTCGCGCGCAGCGTCAGCGTCGATCTTGAAGTCCCGGGTCGCGCTGTATTCTCCAATCCAGCGCACCGCATCGTTTTCTTCCACCCTCGCCAGTTCGACGATCGCGCAGTATTGTCCCAGGGTCTCGCGAATCCGCTCGTAGCGTTCTTTGTCGGTCAATTCCATGCGGCGTGGATCGGCGGGAATGTTGATGTGATCGGCGATGAAAATCAGCACCGCGTCGGGATTCGGATCTTTGCAATACTGCTCAATCGCGGCGAGCTTATCTTCATTCGAGCCACGCCCAAATAAGTTCTTCACCCCGCGAACAAAGAACACTTGAAAGGGAGCCATCAGCGAAGGGGTACGCGCGCGATCAAGGACCTCGATTAAATCCGTCTCCGCGAGATCAAATTCAAACAGGCTGAAATCCCGCAGATCGGGTGTGACCAGATGTTCCAGGATGGCTTCGCGGCAGCGCTTGCGAAAAAAAACTTCCGCTCCTACAAAAACGTAAGCGGGGCGTAGCTTGCGGGCTTGCACCTCAGACACGAAACGATCAGTCTGCGCAAAGGCCCGCATCAGAAACCCTCCAAAATATTCGACACCAGAGTTTGCGCAAAGTCCCGTGACAGCCGTTGATAAGCCGCAGTATCTTCCTCAAAAAAACTGTTCACGTCGCGCGGGACTTCGTACTGCTCCCGAAACAAATACGACGGATTCTGATAAAGCACTTTTCCCTGCTTGTCCAGCAGTGACACTTTCATCGAGATCACCACCAGCACGCTGGCGGCGCGGCCGGTTTGCGAATCGTACGTGAGCGGCGTCGTATAAGTCGCAAGCACGGTTCCATGCAGCGCCGCATCCGCGTCATCGTTCATCTGGTTGACGACGTGATAGTGGGTGCGCGTCACGAACTCTCTTACCACCGCCGCGGTTAGCATCTGTTCGATTTTGAAGGTTTGAGTTTGATTTACGAACGCCGGAATTGCAATGGTGCGGACGTTGTCAGGAATGGTTATGGCATGTCCGGCAGTGTGGTAACCGCATCCCGCGCTGACGGCGCAGAGCAGCACCGCCAAGGCCCAGCCACGGCTCATTGGATCTTGCCTCGGGGACGCGTTGGCGCCATTGTTTCAGCGCACTCGACCGCCGTCGCTGCCGCCACACGCAAGTTGTCCGACGCGGCCCACAGCCACAAGCCATTTGGTTGACTCGCGTCCGCGGCAATGGAGACCTGGATATCATTTTGCCCGGCGGCATTCACGTTGGTCGGAGCGTCTTCGGCCCCGTGAGTGAGGTTGACATGCTCACCCTCCAGCGCCCGCGAAATGTTTTCAATATCCGCCACCTGACCAAGTTCGAGATAGATGGCAAAAGCGTGACCGTGAAAAATAGGAGCCTGCACCAATAGCAGCGACGGTGTGGGCGCATGCGCACCAACCATCCGCTGATAATGGTTGAGCACTCGGGCTTGCAGCGTCGCCAGCGAAGGTGCCGAACGCTCTCCGTAGCGTGCGACCATGTTGAAGGCCACCTGCACGTCGAAAACATTCTTGGGTAGTTGCTGGAACGAGAGCAGATTCACGGTCTGCTCGTGCAACTCGTCCATGCCTTTTTGCCCATGTTCGGAGGCGGGCTCAAATACGGTTGCGATAACCCGCTTGATGGGTATTGCTTTTTGCACGCGCAACAGAAGCAGCGCAAGCACCACAGCCGCCGGATGCGCGACTATAGCCGGGCCGGGCTGCAACTCCGGAACCAAAGATTTTCCCAGTTGGCGCTCGATCCACGGCGAACGCACCACGGCGTCAGGTTCATCTTCCAAAGCGGAAGTAAGATCGATGATCGCGCTGCCCGCCGTTCGAGCTGCCTTCCAATTTTTACGCGTAGACTCCGGCGTCGAAGCAAAAAATGTGAAGTCCATTTTCTGGAACTGTTCGCTGCTGACATTCTGAATGAATGTAACCTCGTCACGCACCGCTTCCAGCTTCCCCAGCGCTTCCTCGTCGTCCAACAACCGCACGTCGAGCGAAGGGAAATTGCGATCGTTGAGCACATCCGCAATTTCCTTGCCCTTGAGCGTGCCTGCACCCACAATCGCGAGGCGATAAGAATTGCCTCCGCGCACAGCTTCGAGATGAGGTGCCGAAACCGACTTGAAATTCGAACTCATGAAGTCTGCGATGCCTCTTTATACGATGGAGGGGGCGACTTACGCTTGCGTCGGAATATCCATTGCAGACGCCAGAACACGCCAGAAAACATGTACGCCAGTGCGATGATGAACAGCACCCACTGCGAGAACACCCACACCGCCGCGAACAATAATCCCAAAAGTATGACCACCTGAAACGGCTGCCGGGCACGGAAATCAATGTCCTTGAAACTGTAAAAGCGCCAGGTGCTGACCATCAGATATCCCGCCGCTACCACGATCAGCATCCAGGTAATGCAACTCCAGAGCGAGGAAACCGGCTCGCCTCCGGAAAAGTGAACCACTGCAGCAACCACCCCCGCCGCCGCCGGAATTGGCATTCCCACGAAGTATTTTTTCCCCGGACGCCCCGGATTCGACGGCTGCGGATTAGTAGAAATGTTGAAGCGTGCCAAGCGGCTGGCTCCAGCCATCAAAAACAGAAAGCTGGCAATCGAGCCGAGTTGAATCATCTTGCCAGTCAATTCGCTCGATCCCAAAAACACTGGCAATTGCCGGAATCCCCAAGCCCACGCCAGCAGTGCCGGAGCCACGCCAAAAGTGATCACGTCCGCCAGCGAATCCAGTTCCCTTCCAAAGTCGCTGCTGGTATGCGTGATGCGGGCAATGCGGCCATCCAGGCCATCAAACAGAACTGCGAAGCCAATCGCCTTAGCGGCAAAATCAAAATGCCAAGGCTCGGCCACGGTAGCGTGCGTGACCTGCAGGATGGCGTAATATCCCATCGCCATGTTCGCCGCAGTAAACAGCGAAGGCAGAATGTACAAACCTTTGCGCAACCTTCCCGAAGGACGGTCTTCCTTGCGCCGCTTTGGAACCACTGAAAGTTCTGGATCCATTACAGTGCTCCTCGCTGAGCCTGTCCCGCCGACCCCGCCGTCAGCGGCCGTTCAACGTTCAAATGAGCCAAAATGCTCGACCCGCCTTTTACGCGATCTCCAACTTTCACGACTACAGTCGCGGAAGTATCCAACAAAACATCCACGCGCGATCCAAACTTTATCAGGCCGACGCGCTCGCCTCGCTCCACCGGATCGCCGACTTTCTTATTAAAGACAATCCTACGCGCCAGAAGTCCGGCAATCTGTTTGAAAATCACAGACTGGCCCTCGCCTTCGACGGTGACCACGTTCTGCTCGTTCTGATCGGCCGAAGCGGAGTTCATGGCGTTAACGAACTTACCTTTCTGATAGCGAACTGCGCGTACAGTGCCGCTGATCGGTGAGCGGTTCACGTGCACGTCAAACACATTCAAAAAGATGCTAACCCGCAACCGCGACACACCATCCTCAGTTACGGGCATAACGGCAGTGACCTTCCCGTCGGCCGGTGAAACCAGCGCCCCCGGCTCATTCGGAATGACGCGGTCAGGATCGCGAAAAAACCAAAAAAAGAATGCCGCCAACAGCACCGCCGGCAAAGCCCAAAGTGGGCCAGTGAACCACGCAATCGAGGCCGCCGCAGCCAGAAGCGCAAACCCGTAATAGTATCCGTCACGAACCATTTGAGAGATATAAAGGATTATAGTGCAGCCGTGGGCGCGCCTGAGGCTAGCATCATTACTGCAATTAAAAAGGCGCTTTATAAGCGCCTTTGCTGGAGACAGGTAACCCCTCCCGCGGCTGAGCCGCACGAAGTTGGAGCTTGATTAGGCTACCTGGTTTTGCTGAGGTCGTTGCAAATACTGCCGCTGAATATTCTCCATCTGATCCTTCAGACGGAGCTTCAGTTTCTTCAACCTTACTTCTTCCAATTTTTCGTCGTCGGTGAGATAGCGTTTTTCTGTGAGTGAATCAAGGCGTTTTTCGTAGAGTGTGTGTTCCATCACCAGTTTCCGAAATTCATCGTGACTGGCGAACAGCTGGTCCCTAGCAGTTAGCATCCAGCAGACCTCCTAACCGGGTTATCAGACTAAAACTTACCACACCGCTTATTCGGCTTCAACGTGAAAGGTAGAGAATTCGACCGCCTTTTTGACCGCAGGTCGAAACCTAAATTAAAGCGCAACCCTTTAAGTTTCATTAGGTTACTTACTATTGCACTAGGATTGATGCAATCAAACCAATCCCAGTTGGTAAACAATTGCATCTTCCTGCGGTTCGCGATAGTAAAGCCTTCGCCTGCCACTTTTAGAAAAAGACAATTTCTCGTATAGCCGTCGCGCACCCAGGTTCGATTCACGGACTTCCAGAAATATTTTCTCTCCGCCCCGCTTTCGTGCCAAGGCCACAAACTCTTGCAGCAATTGTGATCCCAAGCTACGCCGCCGCGCTGATTCGGCGACGACTACGTTCTCGATCTCCCATTCTTTGTCCAAAATTCTGCCCGCGATGAAGCCCTGAATTTTCCCGTCGAATTCAACAACCAGCAGCGCGCGGGACGGCGCCTCGCCCAAGAAAACGGTTTGATATTGTTCCGGCGACCAGTGCGCGGCCGTAAGCGCTTGCCTTTCGAGCGCCATGAGAGCAGGAATGTCTGCCGCTGTTCCACGCCGAATAAGCATTCGTAGCGCCAGCGACTCGCCGGCCCTTAATTGCTCTTAACAAAAAGCTCTGCCTCTGAGCGCCCAATATAATTAGCTTCCAGAGCCTCCGCGGAAACGATTTCTCCCCGAGCGATCTTCTTCCATCCCAACCGCGCAAACACATCGCTTCGCGGACGCTCGACTTTCTGCACCGGCAATCCCTTTGCCTGAGCAGCTTCGGCAAGAGCAAGATCAGGCGTCACGATAATTGCCGCGCCGGCGGATTCCATCCACTCGGCGCGAGTAAGCATGCGCTCGCGGATCAACTGCGCCCCCAAGCTGCTGACTTCGTACTCGCCAACAAAAACCTCATTGCGTCCGCCGTCGAGCGCAACCATCACTCTGCCATACGAATCGGCCGCGACAGCTTCCAGCATTGAAACCGCAGCAATCGGTTTCCCCAGCACATCAGCCAAGGCTTTGACGACTGCCAATCCGATGCGCAGCCCCGTAAATGATCCCGGTCCGGATACCACTGCAAATCCGCCGATATCGATTTTGCTGAAATCATTTTTTTCCAGCAGCGTTGCAATTTGCGGAACCAGTTCTGCCGAGAATGTTCCGCCGGTAAGCGCTACCACTTCGATGACGTCGCAGGCATTCTCTGATCTGCATTGCGCGAGTGCAATGCTGCCCTGTTTTCCGGAAGTGTCGACGGCGAGAAGAAGCATGGATTTAGATTGTTTTACCAACACAGATCCGTGGCTGCTGTCTCAGTGTCCGGCTTCCACCAACTCCAGCAACACTCCCCCCGCGCTCGAAGGATGAACGAACACGTAGCGATGGCCGCCTGCCCCGACCTTGATTTCGTTCGAGACCAGCCTGACTCCATCTCGCTTAAGCCGCTCAACAATCGCAGCGAGATCAGGCACGCGCAAGCAAACATGATGCAGCCCTTCGCCGCGTTTAGCAATGAACTTAGCGATGGCTGAACTGTCAGACGTCGCTTCAAGCAACTCCAAACGGCTCTCTCCCACCGGCAACATCGCAACTCGCACCTGTTCGCCTTCGACCACCTCCTCGTCGGATGCAGTCAACCCCATCTTCTCGTAGAAGCCCTTGGCCGCGGCCAACGATTTCACCGCGATTCCGAGATGATCGATTGTGAAAGTCAATATATTCTCCGCGCACATCCGACCCAACTCAACTCCGGGTCGCGTACCCATTCGTCTGGAACCACTCCACTGCCCGCCGCAACGCATCATCCACCGGAACCGTCTTCCATCCCAGTTCCCTCTCAGCCTTCGCGCACGACACAAACATCTTCTTGCGCCCCATGCGAACCGCGTCAATTGTAGCCCGTGGCTCGCGACCGAGAATCCGTCCAGTCACAATTTCATCCACCACGCCAGCCGCCAACGCCACCGCATAAGGAAGCTTAACCTTGGGCGATGGCAATCCCGTAATCGCTGCCAGCTTGTCCAGAATCTGCTTCAAGGTCAAGTTCTGTCCACCTAAAATATAACGCTCGCCAGTTGTTCCCTTTTCCAGCGCCGCGACATGGCCGCGTGCGCACTCCGTAACATCCACCAGATTCAACCCTGTATCCACATAAGCAGGGAATTTCCTTTTCAGAAAGTCAACAACAATTCTTCCCGTGGGAGTCGGCTTGATATCCTGCTCGCCCACGGGCGTAGTGGGATTGACCACCACCACGTCCATCCCGCCGCGTCCCGCTGCCAGAGCCACTTCCTCAGCCATAAACTTCGATCGCTTGTAGTGGCCAATCATGTCGTCGAGCGAAACCGGAAAATCCTCATCCGTCGGACGGCCATTGGAGGTGAAGCCCATAGTCGCCACGCTCGACGTATAAACCACGCGCCGCAGTTTATTCTTGCGCGCCGCCTCCAAAAGCGCCCGCGTACCCTCGACATTGGCAAGATACATCTGCTGCGGATCGCGCACCCACAGCCGATAGTCTGCCGCAACATGAAACACCACGTCACAACCAGACATTGCCTTTTCAATGGACGCCGGATCGCGCAGATCGCCGACTACTCGATCCGCATTCAAAGTTTGAATATTTCTAGGATCGCTGCCAGAACGAACCAGCAGACGCAAGTCAGCGCCCTGCTCGGCTAGTACCCGGGCCACATGACTGCCCACAAACCCGGTTGCGCCAGTGACAAAAGCCTTCATGAGAGCTGTCAGCTCTCAGTCGTCAGCTTAAGACGTTGTAGCGAACTGAAGCCGAGAAGAATGGGCTGCTCAGTCATCGTTTCGCACTCGCCACGTAAGCATTCGCCTCGCGCAGTTCTTCACAATCGCCGACAATGTCATGCTGTGCAGCCGCCATTGAATACCACCTTAGCGCTGCGTCGGGGTTAGAAGCTACTCCGACTCCATGAGAGTAAATCCGACCGAGCCCGACCTGAGCGAGGAATTCTCCCGCGCTCGCAGCTTTTTCATAAAGGCGAATCGCTTCAGGAAGATCCTTAGGAATCCCTAGTCCTTCGGCATGCATGCGGGCTAAGTTGACCGTTGCGCGCGAAGCACCCCTGTTAGAGGCGGCGGACAAAAGCCGAAGCGCCTCCGTGCAGTCCACCGTAATCCCGATCCCATCCAGATAGCATGTTCCCAAGATGGTCTGGGCAACTACGCTGCCAGATTCAGCCTCCCGCCGTAGATCAGGAATATTCATCCTAAGTAATCCTAGCAACATTCAAACCGAACTGCTGAATGCTTGCTGAAAGCTGAAAGCTTCTATTCCAATTTCTCCGGCTGCAGAGAAATATCGCGCTCGCCTGCCGCCTTTTTCTCCCAATAATGACGCACCCAGTTTTCCCAACTCTTGCCCGCAGCCATATCACGTCCGCTAAAAGCCAAAGCGGCAATTTCGACGTATTGAATTTTTATTCGGGGAGATCCGTCTTTGGGCAGCACTCGCACAAAACTCTCTGCGAGCGTCCTTCCGCTACTGCGATCGAAAATGTAACCTTCAATCTTCGTTCCGTCTTTCCGCGTGACCGAAACATCACCGCGATAATCGAAAGCCTGCTCCAGCGCTTTGCGAAGATCTTCCTCGTTAGCCAGCGACGGAACCGATCCCTCAAGTTGTTCGTGAGCCGTACCCGGCGCAACTTCCAATGTATTTGGATCCGCCGAAGCCGAAGGGCCGTGGCCGGATTCGCGCCCGCTCAAACCCGCGTCTCCTCGCCCACCGGCGCATCGATCTGCACCAGCGGACCTGCGTGCCCTTGATTGATTGGCTCATCCAGCAATCGGAGCGCCGACGCATCTTCATACCCGCCAAACATGCGCGCCTTCACTTCCTGCCACATACCACTAACCGAACCAAACAGGTCGTTCACCGCAGAAGCTTCATATCCGCTGTGAACCATGCAATTCGCGCACTTGGGATTGCCCGACTCCGTCCCATAATTTTCCCAAGCGGTCGTTTCCAGCAATTCGGCAAACGTGTCCGCGTAACCGTCTTGCAGCAGATAGCATGGCTTCTGCCATCCGAAAACGTTGTACGTAGGCATGCCCCAGGGGGTGCAGGCGTAATCGCGCTTGCCCATGAGAAACTCGAGAAACAAAGCCGATTGATTGAAGCGCCACTTTTTGTCGCGATTCGACAGCATGGCGCGAAACAACCGCCGAGTGCGCGCACGTCCGAGAAAACGTTGCTGATCGGGAGCCTTATCGTAAGAGTAACCGGGAGAAAGCATCATGCCCTCGACACCCAACTCCATCATCTCGTCGAAGAAGGCGCGAACACTTTTAGGATCAGCCCCGTCGAACAGAGTCGTGTTGGTGGTCACCCGGAAACCGCCATCCAGCGCGGCTTTAATCCCATCAACCGCTTTCTCGTATCCGCCTTCAAGGCAAACCGAGAAATCGTGATGCTCGCGCTGCCCATCCATGTGAACGGAAAACGTCAGATACTTGCTGGGCTTGAAGAGATGGATTTTTTCCTTCAGCAAGAGCGCGTTGGTGCACAGATAAATATATTTTTTGCGCGCCACCAGCCCTTCGACAATCTCGCCTATCTGCGGATGCAACAACGGCTCGCCGCCAGGAATAGAAACGGTAGGAGCTCCGCACTCATCGACTGCCCGGAAGCATTCCTCCGGCGTAAGCTGCGACTTAAGCACATGCGCGGGATACTGAATCTTCCCGCAACCAGCACACGCCAGATTGCAGCGGAACAGCGGTTCGAGCATCAACACGAACGGATATTGCTTACGTCCCTTAATCTTCTGCTTGAGGACGTAACTTGCCACCGTCCACATCTGAGAAATTGGTACAGCCATCAGTCGTCTCTCCAGTGACCCGCTTCAGAAAAAACTGTCATCCCGAGCGAAGCGAGGATCCGCAGTTTAGGCGTTCGCGTCAAACTACCCAATCCGACGCACACCGGTTCCCTGCTCCGCACCCGCCATCGCCTTGGCATAAGTAGTCAAAGCGATCAACGGAAAATACTGCCGATACAAAGTGTAAATAAGATAAAACACCCGCGGGAAACCCGTCCCCGTAGTCTGCGGCTCGTCCCATCCACCATCTCTTTTCTGCGTCCGCAGCAAATAAGCAATCCCCCGCGCCACCGAGTCACTCCGCGTATCCCCAGCAGCCAATAATCCCATCACACCCCAAGCGGTCTGCGAAGGCGTACTCGGACCGATCCCGCGCGTATTAGGATCATCATACGAACCACAAGTCTCGCCCCACCCACCATCCGGATTCTGCACCATGCGCAGCCACTCCGCAGCCTGCTGCACATAAGGCTCATGATGATCGATACCCATAGCTTCAAGCCCACGCAACACCTGCATGGTCCCGTAAATATAATTCACGCCCCAGCGCCCGAACCACGAACCATCCGGCTCCTGCTCCTCACGAATAAACTTCAGCGCCTTTTTCACCCGCGCATCATTCTTGTCATATCCGTAGGTAGCCAGCATCTCCAGAATTCGCCCCGTAATGTCAACCGTCGGCGGATCCAGCATCGCGTTGTGGTCAGCAAACGGAATGTGCTGAAACACCATTCGCGTATTGTCTTTATCAAACGATGCCCATCCGCCCGACTTGCACTGCATAGAAAAAATCCAGTCAATGGCCCGCTGCACCGACTCCCGCTGATAGCGCCCGTTAGGATGTTCCACCTGACTAAGTCCCAGACAAACCATAGCGCTATCATCCACATCCGGATAAAACTCGTTGTTAAACTCGAAGTACCAGCCGCCCGGCTGTCCTTCCTTATTCTTCACCTTCCAGTCGCCAACATTGCGCACCTGCTTCTGCAAGATCCAATCGGCACACTTGATCATTCGCGGATCATCAGCCGGAACCCCAGCTTCGCCCATAGCAAACATCGCATAAGCCGTATCCCAAACCGGAGACATGCAAGGCTGCATGCGGAAAGTATCGTCTTCTTCAATTCCCAGCTTCTCAAACTCGTCCACAGCCCGAATCACCTGCGGATCATCCAGCGAATGCCCCAGGCAGCGCAGCGCAATAATCGCATTAAGCATCGACGGATAAATCGCCCCCAACCCATCGCTCATCTCAAATCGTTCCAGCATCCACTGCTCAGCCCGCCTCAAAGCCAACCAACGCAGCGGACGAACATGCACCATCTCAAACCAATGAGTAAGCCGGTCAAACACCAGAAAGAAGTTTCGCCAGGAGACGAGCTTGTCACTCCACCGCAACCGCATGCGCGACTTGTCGCGCCCCCCAACGAATAATTCCTCCACCCCCATCTCATCAGGAATTTTCTTCAGAGGTTTCTTCGCATAGCAAATAGAAAGCGGAACCAATATCGCCCGCGACCACGAAGAAATTTCGTAAATATTGAACCAGAACCACTTGGGAAACAGCACAATCTCCGGAGGAATCGCCGGCACCGCGTCATAGTCGTACTGTCCCAAAAAACACAAATAAATCTTGGTAAAAGTATTGACCTCAGTGACCCCGCCCATCTCCAAAATCTTCTTCCGCGCACGCGCCAAAGCCGGATGATCCGGCTTGTACCCAGAAAGCTTCAAAGCAAAGTAGCCCTTTACCGAAGCAGAAATATTCGACGGGGCATTCGCGTAGATTCCCCACCCGCCATCTTCGTTTTGGTGGCGCAAAATCCAGTTGCAGCACTTCTGAAAGCGCTCCTGATTTCCCGTGCCGAGCAGGGTGTGAAGCAGAATGTAGTCGGATTCCAGCGTAGTGTCGGCGACCAACTCGCCGCACCAGTAGCCTTGTTCATGCTGCTGTGAGAATAAGAATTTGCGGGCGCCGTCGACCGCGGCAGTGACCCGGCCCTTGAGGTCATCGATTTTTCCGAATCGCAGCTGCGGCGCATTTGACGCCGAAAACGAGGAGGAGGTCTCGTCCATATTTAGATTTTTTACTCCACACTAACTAGCGCTGGGGGCGCTGGCAATCGCCTCCACAATTTCTGGAGGCAAGCCAAAACGCACGTTTTCTGGCATCACTTCAATTTCCTGCACATTGCCGAATCCCCTGCTGCGCAGGAACTTCACCACTTCTTCCACCAGACACTCCGGAGCTGACGCCCCGGCGGTCAACGCAATCGTCTTCACACCTTCCAACCACTCGGGCTTGATGTTCTGGAAGCTATCAATTAGATGCGAACTCGTGCCCAGGTTGCGCGCCACTTCCACCAGCCGATTGGAATTCGAACTGTTATCCGACCCGACCACGAGCAGCAAATCCGCATCCGAGGCCACATGCTTCACCGCCACCTGCCGGTTCTCGGTCGCGTAGCAAATGTCCTGCGCCGCCGGGCCTTTAATGTTGGGAAATTTCTTGCGCAGCGCCGCGATAATATCGCGAGTCTCATCCAGACTCAGCGTAGTTTGCGTCAGATAAGCCACCCGCGCCGGATCCGGCACCGTCAGCGATTCCACCTGTTCCGGCGATCCCACCACCTGAGTCACCACCGGCGCCTCGCCCAACGTCCCAATGACTTCGTCGTGGTCGTGATGGCCAATCAGAATCAGCGAATAACCTTCACGGGCAAACTTGACCGCCTCCACGTGAACCTTCGTGACCAACGGACACGTCGCGTCAATCACCCGCAAATTCCGCGCCTGGCTGGCCTCGCGCACCTCCGGCGAAACCCCATGCGCGCTGTAAATCACCCGCTCGCCATTAGGAACTTCGTCGACGTTATCGACAAAAATCGCGCCTTTACCCTGCAGTTCTTCGACCACAAAGCGGTTGTGCACAATCTCTTTGCGGACATAAATCGGCGGCCCAAAGGCCTCCAGCGCAATCCGCACGATATCAATCGCCCGCACCACCCCGGCGCAAAACCCCCGAGGCTTCAATAAAAGCAGCGTTTTGCCATTGCTGTTTGGCACTAAAAGTCCCTCTTTAAGGTACACTTCCCCACTATGGTTTTCTCTTTTAAAGCTACCTGAAAGAACCATTTTGGTCAACGTAAGCTCAAGGATTCCATAGGATTAGCAGCGATCGGCAAGATTCAACCAGCGAACGGGAAGTACCCGCAGGGGACTAGCCCGGGCTAAACCTCCAAACTCTCTTCGGGGTGCCCCGTTCAAGCTTCGCTTGGGCGGGGATGTTCAGTCGTCACAGAAACTTTCGCCATGCGCCATTAGGCTCGTCCCATGCCTTGGGGACTAAAACACTTTCAGCAATCCGGGCAACTGCACTTCTTGACCTTCAGTTGTTATCGACGCCGGCAAAAGCTCGCGACTCCCCATTCGCGCGCATGCTTCGAATCGTCACTGGAGCGCATCCGCCAGTCCTACGGGCTGTGCGTGTACGGTTATGTCGTGATGCCCGAACACGTACATCTCTTGGTCAATGAACCGGAGCGAGGCTGTCTATCACAACTGCTACAGTCGCTGAAGCAGTCAGTGGCACGTACCCTCGCCTTGCGAGCAGCGGAATCATTTTGGCAGGCGCGTTACTACGACTTCAACGTCTGGAGTGAACGCAAATTCGTGGAGAAGCTGAGATACATCCATCGAAATCCAGTTACCCGCGGATTAGTGGAGCGGCCCGGGGACTGGCTATGGAGCAGCTTCCGTCACTATGTCACAGGCGCGGACGGAGTGGTCGAGATCGAATCCCAATGGACAGCAAGGCGCCGGGAAAAACTGGGGATAATACCGACAGTTCGCGTTCACGAAAACCCGCCCAAGCGAAGCTTGAACGGGGCACCCTGAAGAGTCGCGGGGTCGCTGGGCGAATTGCCAATCACTGAAACCGGGTGCACCATTCTAAATTTCGCGCACTTTGCGAAATTTAGGGTGGGGACGTTAAGTCGGCCACGCCGCCACCCCGAAGAGTACTTAGAAAGTTAGGTTGGCCCAGTCCCCGCCCTGAAGAGTAGTTTAGGGGATTAGGCTGGGCCAACCCGACAGTCAATCACTGAAACCGGGTGCCCCATTCTAAATTTCGCGCACTTTGCGAAATTTAGGGTGGGGACGTTAAATGGGCCACGCCGCCACCCCGAAGAGTACTTAGAAAGTTAGGTTGGCCCAGTCCCCCCGCGTTCGCGAAAGCCCCGCCCAAGCGAAGCTTGAGCGGGGCACCCTGAAGAGTTGCGAGGTCGCTGGGCGACTTGCCAATCATTGAAAACGGGTGCCCCATTCTAAATTTCGCGCACTTAGCGAAATTTAGGGTGGGGACCTTAAGTGGGCCACGCCGCCACCCCGAAGAGTACTTCGAGGGGTTAGGTTGCGCCAGTCCCCTAGCGTTCGTGAAAACCCCGCCCAAGCGAAGCTTGAGCGGGGCACCCTCAAGAGTAGTT
>DASYOD010000144.1:0-16235 GCA_036008085.1 Terriglobales bacterium | reverse complement strand
CCTGCTCGACACCGCCGAAACTCAAGCCACAAAAATCATTGAACATCTGAGCAACTATTCCGGCATCGACAAAGTCACGCCTGCCGGTTCGCTCCGTCGCGGCCGCGAAACTGTCGGTGACCTCGACATTCTCGTCACTGGAAAAGTGTGTTGCGACGACGCCGAACGGCAACAGCTCATCGACCACATAATCAAACTGCCCGGCCTGATGGAAATCATCGCCCGCGGCGAAAACAAAATAAGCTTCCGCATGCGCGGTGGTATGCAGGTTGACGTTCGTCTTCTGCCACCCGAGTCATTCGGCGCAGCCATGCAATATTTCACCGGCAGCAAAGGCCACAACGTAGCCCTGCGCCAGCGTGCGCTGAAAATGGGATACACCCTGAGCGAGTACAGCCTCGCGCAACTCGACACCGAAAAGCCGGTGGCGGGAAAAAGTGAAGAAGAGATTTACGCCAAGCTGAACCTGGATTACATTCCTCCAGAACTGCGCGAGAACTTAGGCGAGATAGATGCCGCGGAGAAACACACGCTGCCCGTGCTGATCGAGCAGAGTGACATCCAGGGCGACGTCCACATGCACACCGTCGAAACCGACGGCCGCAACACCATCGAAGAAATGGCCGAAGCCGCTCGCACTCACGGCTATAAATACGTGGCCATCACCGACCACTCGAAGAACCTGGCGTTTGCCAACGGCCTCGACGACAAGCGAGCCGTCGAGCACATCCAACGTATTCGCGCCGCCAACGATAAAATCGAAGGCATCCGTATCTTTGCCGGAATCGAAGTAGACATTCTCGCCGACGGCACGCTCGACCTTTCCGACTCTGTGCTGGAACAAATGGATCTGGTAATCGCCAGCGTCCACTCCCACTTTAATCAGAGTCCCGCCGAGATGACCGACCGTCTGCTGAAAGCCGTGGCGAATCCCAACACCTCATTCCTCGGACATCCCACCGGACGCATGCTGCTCCGTCGCGACGCCTATCAGTTCGACATCGACGCGGTCCTAAAAGCCGCAGCTCAACGCAAAGTCGCCATGGAATTAAATTCCTATCCCGACCGCCTCGACCTGTGCGACCGCCACCTCCGTTTGGCGAAACAATACGGCGTGAAGATCGTAATCAACACTGACTCCCACCACACCTCGCACATGGACAAAATCCGCTTCGGCATCCTCCAAGCCCGCCGCGCCTGGCTAACCAAACAAGACGTCCTGAACACACTACCCGCCGCCGAATTCAGCAAAGCAATGAAACACATGTAGACGCGAGCGTCCGCGCTCGTGCAAGTGTAGAGCGGACATCCTCGTCTGCGTCCGTTCTTTGGACGATAACCTCTGTTGTCCCGTCGCATTCGCAAAGCTAGACGACTGGAGACCTGTGCGAAGGGTCTTTGTGATTTCATCCTGGAAAACGATTAGAATCAAAACAAGATATGCCTGACGACGTTTCATCTCCGCTGCCCGCGATTCCAAGCTCGCCGGCCCCACCCGCTCCTGGCACACGTTTTAACATCGGCGAGGAGTTTGGCACCGCAAAAAAGAACCTGCCACCAGTTAAAATTGTTTTGATCGGAGTAGCCGTAATCGCAGTCGTCGCGCTTATTGCAAGCTTGACGCAGCGGCCACATTCCGCCACCACAGGTTCGATCGACGATGTAGTCTCAGTCGAAATTCCCGATCAGAATTCGATCATGGTCGCGATCAACGTCTCTTTCCAGAACAACGGCGCCAAGCCGTACTGGATTCACACCATCAAAGCCGATCTCGATACCGCGACGGGCAGCTTCACCGACGATGCCGCTTCTCCATCCGACTTTGATCGCTACTTTCAAGCCTTCCCCACGCTCAAGCAGCACGCGCTCCCAGCTCTCGAACGTGAAGCCAGAATCAATCCCGGAGGCCGCACCTCCGGCACCATCATCGTTGTATTCCCCGTAACTCCAGATGCATTCGCCAACCGCAAATCGCTGAAGGTCACAATCCAACCCTACGACCAGCCCGTTCCGCTGGTTCTCACCAAGTAGGATCCGGCACGAAAAAAGCAAATCGGCAAAAGGCGTCAAGCCCGGTGAGATTGCCTGCGAAACCGAACTTACCGGCACCCTCCTGCTAGAATTAATATGTCTCTCTGATGAAACGACTTCGCATTTGCGCCATCTCCTACCTTAATACTGCGCCGCTGATGTGGGATTTCGAGCATGGAAACTTCCCCGCTCGAAGCGCGTTCGATATTTCTTACACCATCCCTTCACTTTGTGCGGCCAGTTTGCGCGACGGTTCGGCGGATATCGGCATCATTCCTGCGGCGGCTTACACCAGCATTCCCGATCTCGCGATTCTTCCGGGAGTAGCTATCGCTTCGCGGCGGGCGGTGCGCTCGATCCTGCTGGTCAGCAACGTTCGGCTGGAAAAAATTCGCACCGTCGCTCTGGATACTTCGTCGATGACTTCGGTAGCGCTGATAAAAATTCTGTTCGCAAAATGGTGGGGCGGCGAACGAACATTCCGCGCGATGGCCCCCGATATCGAACAGATGCTAAAGGTGAACGACGCCGGATTAGTCATTGGCGATCCGGCGTTGCAGATCGACCGGTCGCAGTATCTTACTTATGATCTTGCCGAGGAATGGATACGTTTTACGGGCAAGCCGTTTGTCTTTGCCTTTTGGGCGATACGGCAGGCCGCGTTGCACCGCGCTCCCCGCGATTTGGATCTGGCGACGGTCTTTCAGGAATCACGCAACCATGGTCTGCTGCCAAACAATCTCGACGTCATTGCCAGCGAGTGGGGGCCGCGCCTGGCATTGCGTCAAGAAGCAGTGAAAAGCTATCTGACGGAGAACATTCATTACTCGCTCGATCCGGATTGCCTGGACGGTATGCGTCTGTTCTACGAGCTTGCTCGCGAATGCGGAGCATTGCCCTGTGCTCCGCCGTTGTCTTTTCTCGACGCTGCCAAGGCGGTCGGAATCTAGTTAATTTCTCTAGCTGCCACACTGCCTGTACACTAACCTGCATCAAAACCCAATGCTGCCACATATCCACCCATTGTTTGCGGTTTCCACCTGGGTACGCCTGCGCCGTCTCGGTGGCCCCGGACTTGTGTTGTTGGGGATCGCGGACAACTCCGTTATTCCTCTGACCGGCAGCATGGACGTTCTCACTATCTGGTTGGCCGCCCGCCATCGCGAGCCGTGGATTTACTACGCTCTGATGGCCACGATTGGGGCGATGATCGGCGGATACATTACTTATGCGCTGGCGCGAAAAGGCGGCAAGGAAACGATGGAACGCAAGCTCTCGAAACGACGAGCGCAGAAAGTTCAACTGAGGTTCGAGCGCTGGGGGTTTTGGGCAATTGCGATTCCAGCTCTGCTGCCTCCGCCGTTTCCCTTTGTGCCATTCCTGATCGCGGCGGGCGCGATGCAGTATTCGCGGAAGAAATTTCTGGGTGCGCTGCTGTTTGGACGCGGGGTTCGCTACGCGATCGAGGCCTACCTCGGATCACTTTATGGCAGGCACATTCTCCGTTTTTTCGCGCGATACCAGAAACCAGCATTGTCCATATTGATCGGCCTGGCGGTCATCGGCGGAATTATTTCACTCGTCCAGTACCTGCGCTACAAGCATCAGGCGCCTGCCGAGCCACGCAGTAGCGTAGCCTGACCGGAAGGCAAGCGCAGAATGAAAAGGGAGCCATTAAATCCGAAGCAGAAGCTGTTGGTCGTAGGCACAGCATTCTGCCTATGTATGCCTGAGTTCCTATTCATTGTTTTTTGCAGAAACGAGTTTTCTCCCAGGCAAATGGGCGCGATCGGAGGGGTTAACCTCATCGTGGGAGTATCTTTGCTCGCCCTGATTTCGGAGAGATGGATTCGCAAGATGAAATAGGTTGGCCGGACTTTGCCTTCGAACTACTCATTTGGAGCAACCGGCTTGCCTCCGCTAGAATTGTTAAGGCGTTACTTAACACCCATGACCTTGACCAAGCCGCAGGCTCTCGATCTGTTTCGTTCTGACGATCTTATCGGCATTGGCATGGAAGCTGACGCGGTGCGCCGAAGACTGCATCCCGAAGGCGTTGCTACCTACATCATCGATCGCAATATTAACTACACAAATTACTGCACCGAATATTGCACGTTTTGCGCGTTCTACCGGCCGCTGAAGGGACCTAAGGCGAAAGAGGGATACATCCTCGACTTCGAGACGATTTACGAAAAGATTCGCGAGACTGTCGAAATGGGTGGGACGGGAGTGCTGATGCAGGGCGGGCTGCATCCGGATCTGAAAATTGACTGGCATGAGCAAATGCTGCGCGGCATCAAGCAGCGCTTCCCTAAGATTCATCTGCACTGTTATTCGGCATCAGAAATTATCGCCATTGCTGAATACAGCGAGTTGAGCATCCGCGACACAATTTCGCGGTTGCGCGATGCTGGTCTCGATTCGATTCCGGGCGGCGGGGCGGAGATTCTCGACGACGAAGTGCGCTATAAGATCGCGCGCTTGAAATGCCTCACTGACGATTGGCTCAACGTGCACCGCACTGCACATCATTTGGGAATGAGAACCACTGCGACCATGATGTTCGGCGTCGGCGAGAATTACGAAAATCGCGTGAACCATTTCCAGCGCTTGTACGAACTGCAGGAAGAGACCGGCGGATTCACCGCGTTTATTCCGTGGAGCTTTCAGCCTCAGAACACCGCTCTCGGTGGGCGTCATTGGGATGAAGCAACGGCAATCGAATATCTGAAAGTGCTGGCGATCTCGCGGCTTTATCTCTCGAATTTCCTGAACGTGCAATCCAGCTGGGTAACCCAGGGACTGAAAGTCTGCCAGATGGGCCTGCGATTCGGCGGCAACGACGTGGGCTCGGTAATGCTCGAAGAGAACGTAGTGCGCGCCGCGGGGGTGACCAATTGCACGACGGAAGAGGAACTACGCCGTATCATCCGCGATGCTGGTTTCAAACCTGCGCAGCGAGACACGCTTTACCGGACGTACTTCCTAAACTAAAGGCTCCAATACCTTCCTAACTTTCTTATCTGTAATTTCGAAGAGTTCAATTTCTTACCAGTCTGGTTTTTGGAGGCTGTTGTAAAATTCAAATCTACTATGCAGACGAAAATTCCAGTGGGGATTCTAGGCGCGACCGGAATGGTGGGGCAGCGCTTCGTGCAAATGCTTGAACACCACCCGTGGTTCGAAGTGGCGTGGCTGGCGGCTTCCGATCGCTCGGAAGGCCGCGTCTATGGCGAAGCGGCGCGCTGGAAGATGAAGACGCCTATGCCGTCGCATGTGGCGAAGATGAAAATATCACCTGCCACTCCCGATGGCGCGACGAAAATTATTTTCGCCGCGCTCGACGCGTCGATCGCCGCGGAAATGGAACCCCGTTTCGCCGCCGCGGGTTGCATCGTGGTCACGAACTCCAGCGCGTTGAGAATGCAAAGTGACGTTCCCTTGGTGATTCCCGAAGTCAATCCGGACCACATCCAGATGGTTGAATGCCAAAGCTGGCGCAAGAAGTCCGGCGGCTTTGTGGTCACCAATCCTAACTGCTCAGCCATCGGATTGGTTATGGCGTTGAAGCCTTTACAGAACGAATTTGGACTTAAGACGGTGATGGCCGTAACCATGCAAGCCGTCAGCGGCGCAGGATATCCCGGCGTCGCGTCTCTAGACATTCTGGGAAATGTGATTCCCTATATTTCCAAAGAAGAAGAAAAAATGGAGGAAGAGACGCGCAAACTTCTGGGGCGGCTCAACGGCGCTGGTGTCGTTCCAGCTGACTTCGGAATGAGCGCGCACTGCAACCGCGTAGCCGTGGAAGATGGACACACTGAGTCCGTCTCTGTGCAACTGCGAGAAAAAGCGCGGCTCGAGGAAATCGTCGACGCGTGGAACAAATTCCGCAGTGTCCCCCAGGAATTGAAACTGCCCAGCGCCCCTGAACAGCCGGTGCGTTATACGGAATCGGCCGACCGGCCGCAGCCGCGATATGACGTCGAAGCGGGCAATGGCATGACCGCAACTGTCGGCCGATTGCGCCCGTGCGGAGTTTTGGATTGGAAGTTCACTGTGCTATCCCACAACACCATTCGAGGCGCGGCCGGAGCCGCCCTGCTCAATGCCGAATTACTCAAGGTGCAGGGTTACCTCGATTGATTGCTTACCTGAACTGCTTTCTACACAGGCGAATTCCGCGTGATCGCGTGAATTTGTTTCCGAGGTGCTGGCGCCAATGATTGTCATGAAATTTGGTGGCACCTCGGTGCAAGACGCCAATGCCATCGAACGCGCGGCGACGATTGTTAAAAGTCGGCTGTCGCAAAAGCCGGTAGTCGTGGTCAGCGCCATGTCCAAGGTCACGGATCAATTGCTCGCGATGGCGCGGGCGGCGGGCAATGGCGATCGCAAAAATGCGCTCAGTCTCTCGCGGGCTTTGCGCGAACGCCACTACAACACCGCCGGCGAGTTGCTCGGCACTGCGCTCTTCACGGAATTCCACGGAGATTTGGGAGTTTACTTCGAAGCGCTCGACGAACTTCTGCGCGGCATCGCTGCGGTAGGCGAATTGACTCCGCGCACCACCGATCATGTGGCTGCGTTTGGTGAGATCCTTTCCAGCCGGATTATCTCCGCAGCATTTTCCGCGCAGGGCCTCGATGCCACAATGGTCGATTCACGCGAATGTATTGTCACCGACAACGAGCACATGCGCGCTGCTCCCTTGATGGAAGAAACGAACCAGCGGCTGCGGCAGAAAGTACAGCCCGCGCTGGACAAAGGCCGCGTGCCAGTGATGGGAGGCTTCATCGGTGCCACGAAAGCCGGCATCACTACGACGATTGGTCGCGGGGGTTCCGATTATTCCGCAGCCATTGTCGGTGCTGGGCTGGGCGCGGAACGAATCGAAATTTGGACCGATGTCGATGGAATGCTGACCACTGATCCCAACTTGTGCCCCGAAGCTAGGCGCATTAAAGTCATCAGTTTCGATGAAGCGGCCGAATTAGCCTACTTTGGCGCCAAAGTGCTGCATCCCGCTACAGTGTTGCCGGCAATCCAAAGAAACATTCCAGTGTACGTGCTGAACTCCCGCAATCCTGATTGCGAAGGCACGCGCATCTCAGCCCGCGTTCCTCACTGCAAGAATTCTTTCAAAGCGATCGCCGCCAAAAAACGCATCACCATTATCGATGTTGCCGCGCCGCGCATGCTACTGGCTCACGGCTTCCTGCGCGCCATTTTCGAAGCCTTCGACCGGCATCGAATCGCCGTGGATGTCGTCTCCACTTCGGAAGTCAGCGTTTCGCTCACGGTGGACTCAAACGAATCTATTCCCGCGCTGGCAGCGGATCTGGCGAAGCTGGCGGATGTGAAGTACGAAGGCCGCAAAGCCATCGTTTGTCTGGTAGGAGAAAATCTGCGGGAAACGCCGGGGATCGCCGCGCGCGTTTTCGGCGAGCTATCCGACGTAAAGATTCGCATGATTTCCCAGGGAGCCTCGGAGATCAATCTCACTTTTGTGATTGAGGAAGATGAAGTGCCGCAGGTGATCCGGCGGCTGCACAAGATATTTTTCTCGGATCTCGATCCCGAAGTATTCGCCTGATCGGTTCTTTACTCGACCATCGCCAAAAAAGGTACGATATAGGCGGCGGATTTGTCGATGAACATTCTTGTCTTAGGCCGCGGCAAAACCGGCTCGCTGGTAGCAGAAGTCGCACGCGAGCGCGGCCATCATGTGCGGGTAGTGGGCGCCGCCGAAAATCCGCAAAGCGCCGCTTTGACCGCAGACAAGCTCGCTGCGATCGACGTGGTCATCGATTTCACCACTCCAGCCTCGGTTCTGAATAATATTGAAGCTTGCATTGGTGCGGGAAAAACCGTTGTCGTCGGCGCCACCGGATGGTATGGCGAGCTGCCGCGAATCCGGGAGTTGGTGCAACAGAACGGAGGCAGTTTGCTGTACGCCTCCAATTTTTCTATCGGCGTAAATCTGTTTTTTGATGTCGCGCGCAGCGCCGCAGCCGCGCTCCAGCACGAGTACTTCGGTCAAATTTTCGAACGCCACCACGTGCAGAAAAAAGACGCGCCTTCAGGAACTGCTATTGCTCTGCAGAGAATTCTTCGCGACGCGTCAGATACGGAACTCGAAATCACTTCATTTCGCGAAGGCGATGTGGTGGGCATGCATGAGCTGGTACTGGATTCGCCGAGCGACACCATCTACCTTTGTCACGATGCCAAATCCCGCCGCGGATTCGCCGAAGGCGCGGTCAGAGCTGCCGAATGGCTCATCGGGAAAAAAGGTTTTTTCGACTTCAAAGACGTCTGGCGCGAAATGTGAAAACTTTTGGTAGCGTCGGCATCCTGCCGGCTGTCCCTAGGGCATCTTGCCCTCGGGTAGCGTGGGGCCCGATGCCCGCGCAACAGCCGCCGAGAATGCCGGCGCTACTAAAGATGCGCTACTTTGTAGTTACCTTGAAGCCTACCGTTGCGCCCGAGCTGTTCACGTAGCGTCCTACCATTTCGAGGGTGTCATTGACGCCGTCGGGTTTGGTCTCGGTCGTGGCCTTTGGATCGATGACATCGTAGTACTTGCCGCCGTGGTACAGGAAACCAATCTCGTTGCCTGCGGAATTGAAATAAGCACCCGCCACGTCACCCTTGTTGTTCAGGGTGCGAGCAATTGTTCCGGTTGCGGCAGCGTTTGGATCAGCGATTTTCTTGAAGGTCTTGCCGTTGTAGACGAAGCTCTGGTAATCGCCGGAAGAGTCGAGGGCAAACATAAGGATCTGGCCGCTGTTGTTAATATCCCACGCGTATGGCGTGGTATCGCCGGTCACGTCGATGCTCGTGTACTTGGCGCCTTTCTTCACGAAGGCATGTTGGACGCTGGAGGAGTCGAGATAGTCGCCAACAACATCGCCTGCGTCATTAATTCCGATGGCCTGGGTTCCGTTTGATTTGGGGAAGTTGATGGCGGTGAATTTTCCGCCGGAGTACACGAATCCAATGTAGAGGCCGGTCTTGGTGCTGGTGCAGAAGCCGGCGGCTGCATCCGACTTGTTGATACCGTAGAAAGCAATTGCGGCGGGGTAACCGCCGCTGGTCGTGCAATTCGGGTGGTTAACCGAGGTCAGCTTAGTCCCGGCGAGAATCATCGCGTGCTGGATGCCCTTGGAGTCGACGTAATCGCCTGCGATGGTGCCTGCGTTGTTGACGGCGAAGGTGTCAGTCTCGGTCGCGGTCTTGTTAGCGTGAACGTCCGAGAAAGTAAAGGTTAACGGCGGCGCCGCCGCAATGCCGACGGCGACGAACATCAAAACTACCAAGACGCCTGGAATGGATTTTTTCACTGGTTTCTCCTTAGGTAAACCTTGCTGAGTGACTGCAGCCCGTGATGAAAAGTTGTAAAAGCGCTCGCGGGCAGAAATTATCGTCCCCACGCTGTAGGCGGTCAAGATGAAAGGTTTTGCACTCTACGCGAAGGGATCTCTTAGGAATCCGCCGCTGCAGTTGGTGAGACAGGACAATTGATTCCAGAAGTACGTGCGAGACAACGATGCACGCTGTCTTATCTTTCTCTCCGTTTTGGCTTCACTTCAAAGCACGCGTCGCCGCCGCTTCAAGTCGAAAGAATCTGCCCGGAAAGTGCAATCTCGTGCATGTGTACCCACCATGCGACTATCGCCGGCGACAAGCAAACAACTGACAACTCGCTGCTTCCGGTGAAATCGGGCAGAGCCAAAGCTTGGCCCGGTAATTGCTAATGTCGGTGATGCTAATAAACTCTATTATAACGATAGAGTTTATGGCATAATTCCCGGCTTATGAAAATCTCGCAAAAAGGTTTATACGCTCTGCAGGCAATGATGATGCTGGCCCGGCACTACAACCAGGGCGCCATTCGCATCCGCGACATTGCCTACGAAGAAACTTTGCCGGAAAAGTTTCTGGAACTGATTCTCTTGGAACTCAAGAACGCGCGCATGGTCGAAAGCGTCCGCGGCGCCAAGGGCGGATACCAGTTGCGCCGGCCTCCATCCGACATCCATCTGAGCGAGATCATTCGTCTGATTGACGGTCCGTTAGCCCCATTCGGAGACGCCGACCAGTTGCGCACTTTGATCGATCGCGACGCCGAACATCGCGCCCTATACCAAGTCTTCCTGGCGGTGCGCGACGCCGCCGCCAAGATCCTTGAGCACACCACGCTGGCCGACATCATGAACAGCAAGGGCGCGGACTCCGGCAAGCGCCGCAAGAAAAAACACGAATCTTCCAGCGTCCTGTCCATGGTGGTTCACGGAAATCCGGTCCGGGGCAGGGAAGAGTAGAAAGTTCTGTGCTCGACGGCTTTATGAGCGCCGTTAGATCCAGGTAAATTCTGCGCTGTAAAGTACTCGACTCCCAGGGAGTCGAAAACAAAAGGAGCATGTAGAAAGCAATGAAGACAGAGAAGAAGTCTGATTAATCTCTAGTATCTTGATCATCATAAGTGTAATGATCAAGCTAGCTGAACCGATTTCAGACCCAACCGACGACTTCGCCATCCCCCTCGGCATGTGTGGTTCGACTGAAAACTCAAAAAGGAGAGAATTGAAATTCCATGAAATCAACTAAGACCCTATTTCTCACTGTCCTCGCGCTTGCGGTTCTCACGATGAGCGCATGGGCCGAAAACCCGGCATCAGGTGCACCGGCTACAAAAGAGACTACCCCAGCGCCTGCGCCGCCGCCGATTACGGCTGCCGATGTTCAGTCTTTGAAAGATGCCATGGCTGCACAGCAGCGGCAGATCGAGCGACTTACATTGCAATTAGAGCGCCTGCAGGCCGGGCAGTCACAGCAACCCGCGCCGGAAGCTGTAGACAAGATCAATGCAACCCAAACTCAACCACAACAGTTGGCGGAAATTAGTAGTCCTGCTGTCCAGCAAAATCCCGCGCCGACTGGACTTAACCTGCAAGAAACCACGCCGCAGGTCTCCTCGAACCCCCTCGAGAGTCCCGTCATATCCATTCACTTCAAAGGAATCACAATTACTCCGGGAGGGTTTGCCGAAGCTGCATTCGTGCGGCGGTCGCGAGCCCTGGGAGCTGACTTGACCACTCCTTTCAATTCGCTAACCCTGCCAGGCGCTTCGCAGAGCCGGATATCAGAATTTTTCGGTTCCGCCCGCCAGTCTCGGCCTACGGTGTACGTCGACGGGCGTCTTGGCAACGTAGAGCTCTCCAGCTACGTCTCCGGTGACTTTCTCTCCGCGGCCGATACCTCCTCAAACACGCAGACGAATAGCTACAGCTTCCGTTTGCGCCAGGCGTGGGGCCAGGCCAAATTCGATAATGGATGGAGCTTCCTCGGCGGTCAGAGTTGGAGCCTGCTGACCGAAAATAAGGCCAGCATCGCTCCCAGCGATGACATCGGCAAGACCAACGACGCCCGGCCCATGACCATCGATCCGGGGTACAACGTCGGCTTCACTTTTGCGCGCCAGTACGGGATTCGTCTGACCAAAGACTTCGACCATAAAGTAGCGGTCGCCGTAGCCGTGGAAAATCCGCAAGCTACGCTTACCTCTCACGGCAACACCGACAACTTCCTGCTCGGCGAGGCGGGCGCGACCAACAGCTACAACGACGCAATCACCGGTTGCGCTACCAACTCCTACACCCCTACCGGCGCAACCAGTCCCACGTACTACGTCACTTGCACCCCGGCAGCCACTTATTCCTTCAACCCGTCGCCTGACATCATCGCCAAGGTCGCGTTCGATCCGGGCTTTGGACACTACGAGGTCTTCGGACTGTATGACCGATTCCGCGACCGCGCCTTTCCTTGCGCAAACTTCACCATCGGCAAAACTGGGCCTTGCCCGACCGACCCCGCGATTACAGGTCCGAGTGCTGTCGGCGCCTTTAACGCCTCGAAAAATGGTGGCGGCGTCGGAGCCAACGCCCGCTGGAATTTCTTTAATAAACACATCGTTTTTGGCTTGCACGGTTTTGGAGGCAGCGGAGTGGGGCGATACGGTGCCGGTCAGCTTTCCGATCTTTCCATTCATGCCAACGGAACTCCTGACCTGATCAGGAATTTCCAGGGGTTAGCCACGCTCGAATGGCACGGCAAGAAACTGGATGTCTATCTCTACACCGGCTCGGAGTATGACAGCCGCACCTCGGATTACGACGCCGCCACGAAAACCTATGTTGGCTACGGATCGCCGCTGTTCAACAACTCCGGTTGTTCCACTGAGACGACTCCTTCGATTGCTGTCACGGCGGGATTCAATCCCGGTTTGCTCTCCAAATGCACCGGCGACACGCGGGCACTCATCGAGGGTACGGCCGGCTTCTGGTACCGCTTCTACAGTGGCCCCAGGGGCAGGTTCCAGTTCGGAACGCAGTACTCCTACGTGACTCGCCAGACCTGGTCTGGCGTCGGCCCGGGAGCGGGAACACCGGAAGGCCTCGACAGCATGGTCTTCACCTCGTTCCGCTACTACTTGCCGTAAGACCGAAAATGGTCCCACGTCACCTTTGACGTGGGACCACCAGGGTTCAACTTTCTGAAGGGGGGCCCTTCGGAAACGCTGCCGGTCCGGTTTCGGATTTCTCTCCTTCGCCGGGCCGGCGGCGTCAACAATTCACCAGGCAGTTCCCTCAGTATGCGAGGGGAACTAAACGCACGCTTTGGTAGATTATGGCCACTGAAAGAACCACTCTGATTAAGCCGGAAACCGCTTCGTCCATCGAGGTGGCTAAGATGATACAGACCCGCCTGACGGAAGACTGGCTAGCTGTCTACATCGGACTCTTCGTATTTGTGCTTTCGCTGGCGCTGCTGTTCGGAATCGATCTCCTCGGATGGGCAGTCACGACTTCGGTCTGGACTGCGCCGTCGAAACCCCTGGCCCCAGCATCCAAACACTATGCAAGTCTGCCAGCCGTTCTTTCGCTGATGGGCACGTACATATTTCTGCTCATCATATTGCTGGCCGCGGCCAAGGCACTGCGCGCTGATCTCAAGCGCTTTGCCCTGGGCTTCACCGCGGTGTTCGCCGTAAGTTACTTCTGCTGGTTTCTGGGAAGTTGGGCATACATAGCAGCGACGCCCGACAAGCGGCCAGCGCTGAAAATTCCCTGGTCTCTCAGCCTGACCAATGAATCCGGATTCATCATCGCCCTGCTGGCTGGCCTCATTGTCGGCAACTTTCTGCCCCGTTTGGCCCGTTCACTGGACGAGGCCATCCGGCCGGAACTGTACATCAAAACTGCCATCGTAATTCTTGGCGGATTCCTCGGCATCGCCGCGCTCGAGCAAAGGCAGCTAGCGACTTCAGTGATTTTCCGCGGCGTATGCGCCATCATCGAAGCCTACCTGATCTACTGGCCAATCGTTTACTACATCTCCCGCCGCTATTTTGGATTTAGCCGGGAATGGGCCGCGCCTCTCGCGTCCGGCATTTCCATCTGCGGAGTGTCAGCAGCCATTGCCACAGGCAGTGCGATCCGGGCACGTCCCATTATTCCCGTCATGGTTTCATCGCTGGTGGTGATTTTTGCCGTAATTGAGTTGATGGTCCTTCCCTTCGCCGCGCAGCATTACTTGTCCAGTCAGCCCATGGTGGCAGGAGCGTGGATGGGCCTGGCCGTGAAAACTGACGGTGCCGCCGTCGCCAGTGGCGCCATCACCGACTCGCTGATTCGCGCAAAAGCGCTGGCCTCTGGCGTCGTATACCAAGCCGGTTGGATCATGGGCGTCAGCACCACAGTCAAGGTATTCATCGATGTATTCATCGGCGTCTGGGCCTTCATTCTTGCCTGGGTATGGTCGGCGAAGATTGAACCGCGTTCGGGAGAGAAAGTCCGAGCAGTCGAGATCTGGCAGCGCTTCCCGAAGTTCATTCTCGGTTACGTGGCCACGTTCCTGCTTGTGCTGACCATCGGACTGGCCGCTCCGAGCCTGATTCCCAAAGTCAAAGCATCAATGGCGCAAGCCAATCTGTTCCGCGCTATCTTCTTTCTCATGACGTTCTTTGCCATCGGCGTGATGTCAAATTTCCGCAAATTGTGGCAGGAAGGCATCGCGAAACTGGCAGCAGTTTATGTCCTGTGCCTGTTCGGATACATCATCTGGGTCGGATTGCTGATCTCATGGCTGTTCTTCCACGGAGTGCTGCCGCCGACGCTGAAAGGATGACATATGACAGTGCCTAAAGTAGGAGAAGAACTGCGAAAAATGGAGAGCGAGTACGAACCCCTGCTCCCAATCGAACGCAAATTGATTTGGTACACATTCTCAACCGGAGTAGTGCTCCTGGTGATCCTGGTGTTCGTCAGCCGGATGTTTAAATAAATAGTTTGATGCTGGCCTGATCAACAATAAACGCGGATGCATGACGGCGCAGCGTGATCCGGTGAAAAAAAGCTGGAGCCGACGACCAGAGTTGAACTGGTGACCTGCCGATTACGAATTCGCGGGAATGAAGGCATGCCACGTAATCCCAATCGCTAACACTCGTGCAGCGCTAGCCAATAGCACGCAATGTCTCCTCATTTGTCAGTTACAGAACACCTTAACGGACAGCGGCCTATTTTGAGGAATTGGGCAGGAATAAAAAAGCTTTAAACTCCCATCTTGACCGCTTGGGCTCTCAAGTTAAGCTCCGCGAGCAACTCCCCGATGACGCGATCTACAAACATCTTAATTCGGATCTGTGAAACGCCGGACACAGTTGGAACGAGTTCATCGATTCGAGCGGTGAATTTGTCGGTCATGGCCATTCCTGCAAATGACACCACCTGAATGTCATCATCGCTAGACGGATCTTTTGGGACCAGGACCGTATAACCGCGTCGCACGTTGGCTGGTACCGGCTTTGCTGAATCAAACCCAACGGTGAAGGTTTGCCCGCCGGAGAGGAGGAAGCGGTATCCATGGGGCATGGAAACGTTACCGGGTTGTCCTGCCTGAGTGGTAATGTACGTAGCCACTGGCGGATCCTTAAAAGCCGTAAATCTATTAGCAAACTCGCCGGAAATATCTAGAAGTAGTCGAGCCGCGGCATCGTCAACTTGGTTAATTGTGTATCCAGCCCTTGTGAGATAGAGACTTTTGATCGCCTCCAAGGTCTCCTCAGGGCTAGGCGAGCGCGCAGCACGAACGTTTTCGTCGACGAGCTCAATAGTGTCGAGACAGCGGGCTAATATGAAATCCACGAAAGCCTGATAATTTCCGCTGTCGGCCTTTTCCAGTGAGTCAAGATAAGCGTCCTTCTGCTCTGAAAGAATGACAATTGGCATTGAGATCGCGCGGTAAGTGAAAGTGGACGCAAGTGCACGCGCCACGCGACCGTTGCCATCGGCGAAGGGATGGATGACAACAAAGGCGTAGTGTGCATAGGTCGATTGAAGCACCGGGTGTGCAGAGAGAAAAGCCGGGTTACGCAGTTCGGAAACGAGTCGAGCCATTTCTGCTGGCGTTACATCAACCGGCGCATAGGAATGGTCAGTTCCCTTTCTGGTACGGACATGGTTCGGTAAGGCCTTGTACTGTCCCTTTGGAAGAGGCTGTTCCTGTGGTCCTACTGCGGTCATGACGCGATAAGTTGCCTGAGCACGACAGGCCTCCTGATGCAAAGCTCGAATCGCGGCCTCGGAAATTGGTTCAGCTTTTGTGGCAAGATCAAGGACGTAGTCGTAAGCGTGCAGTTGAGCCTCAAATAACGACCTTACTTGCTCGCCCTTTTGCGCCAAAGCTGCCTCCCACATGGATGTTTCGACCGCAATGGTGTACGTGAAGCCGCGATCTACATCGTAAAGGCCCTCTATCGCTCCGGTGTCTAAGGCGGCGGCACGCTTGGCAATATTGCGAGCTCGCGCCAGAACTTCTTCCGAAGCGCCTGCGGTGTGTTCTTTTAGTGAGGACTCGTAGCGGCTCCAACGGACTTTATCAACGAAGGTCTTTCCAGCCCACTCCTCAAAGGTAGGGAAGGGTTTATAAGCAGCGTCCAAAACGTGAAGGTTTACGCTAGCTTCGCTCATGTAGGTATTTTAATCCCGGACACGGACAGTAAACTCGGGACAGCAGCCCACTCCCGAAACCATCAACTAAGAAAACATTGGGGTTAGGATGGAGCCGACGACCAGAGTTGAACTGGTGACCTGCCGATTACGAATCGGCTGCTCTACCAACTGAGCTACGTCGGC
>DASYOD010000143.1:0-15465 GCA_036008085.1 Terriglobales bacterium | reverse complement strand
GAAATCATCTATAGCGGCGGAGAGCGCATAATTCTTTACTCCGAGCAGGATGAGGTCATACGGTTGGCTAATCTCGTCTGCGACGATGGTTTTCGGGTGCAGCTTCACATCGCCATGCGGACTGACGATTTGAAGTCCGTTATTCTTTATGGCTTCGGCTCGTTTGCGACGAACGAGAAAATTGACATCGCGGTTCGCCTGAGCCAGTCGACCGCCAAAGTATCCGCCTACAGCGCCCGCGCCGATGACTAGAATTTTCATGATCACCTTCCTATGTCTGACGCCAAATGACTGAGGTCGGATTCAGGATTACTAGAGTCGCGGTAGGCAGGGACAGATCGTATCGTGATAAACAAGCGGAACCGTTGTTGCGGTGCGAAAAAATCAGGGGAGCCTGAAGGCTCCCCTGGGTGTGATTTATCAAAACAGCAAAGTTAGAAGATAAACTTCGCCACAATCGCGATCGTACGGGCATTGCTGGCAAATACAGTCTGGGGCTGATTGAATTCAGTTTTGCCAGGCGTGAGGTAGTTCGTATAGGAACTGCTGGTTGTGCTGAAGCCGCTGACATCGTTGACTCCCAGCCCAAACCCAGGATTGCTGCCAGGAATGTACTGAGGGTGGTTGATGATATTGGCGAATTGCGCGCCTAACCTGAATTGGTATCTTTCCGTTATATTCAGATTCTTATACACCGCCAGGTCGATGTTGTTTGTGCCCGGGGTCTGTAGCGTATTGCGCCGAGTATCGGTCAAGGCGCCGGAGCCAGCGCGGATGTATCGGGCATTGGGATTGTTGGCTAGGTATGCGACGATATTCGCGTTTGGTAGGCTGCAATTACCGTTGCCGTTGCACAGCGGGGTTATATCGCTACCAGTTCCTGGCACGCCCGCTGGGTTGTAGATTGCCCGATCGCCAGCAGAATCAATGTTCAGGTTGGCGTCTATGGCGGATTGCACGGTCGCCCACTCACCACTCTCATAGGTGTAAACCGGACTGAAGTTCCAGTTGCCAACTACGTTTCTCATCAGCCAGCTTCCCGTCTTGAAGTACGGCAAGTCATAAACCATGGCTAAGGTAAAACGTTGCGAGCGATCCAAGGCAGAGTTCGCTTTGTCGCTTTCATTGAAGCTAAAGAAGTCCTGCGGCCTGCGAGGAGTGAGGTTGGTGCTGTGGAAGTCCGCCGTGCTGTTGTCGATGGTATGACTCCAGGTGTAGGAGGCTCTGACGGTTAGCCCATTGCTCATACGACGGTTGAGCGCAGTCTCAAGCCCGTTGTACTTGGACCAGCCGGCGGGAATGAAGCTGGTAAGGATGCTGTTGTTGAAGCCAGCCGCGTTTAAATTGGCCGGAATCAAGTTAGCATTTTGCAGCAAGTTCAGGGTGCCGAGGCCAGTCGTGTTGTTGATGCTGTTGGGCAAGGCATTGAGCGTAGCCTGGCTGGGTGCCTGCAGATAAGTGGGAAGGGCGTTCTGCGGGGTAACCACCGACTGCAGGTTGATAATGTCCTGGAAGCTCAGAGCATGGCCTTGAGTACCGACATAGTTCACTTCTGCCGTGTAATTCCTACCGAAGGAGTGTTGGATACCGAAGTTCCAGTTGACGGAATAAGGATCCTTGATTTGAGGCGGGATCCAGTTCGCCGTGGCGGCGATGGCTTCAGGACGCGTCAATACGGTAATGCCACTGCCACCCCCACCCGAAAGGCCTCCGCCAGCAAGAAAGCCTGGCGCGACGTTGGAAGGATTGACGCTGAGGGTCGACCCCACCTGTGGCGGCACGGCGAGAATGCCGATGTTGTCGTACAGGGTGTCCCAAGCCAGGCCGAAGCCGCCGCGAATGGAAGTGTCGCCGCTGCTTCCCGGCGAATACGCGAAACCAAACCGCGGCGCCCAGTTGTTCTTGGGAGCGCGCGGCGCATCGAATACCAGCGGCTGGTTGTTAGCTTGTGGAATCAGTACGCTCGGCGTGTCGGCAATATGGTTTAAAGCTTGCCGGTTTTCGCCTTCCGGCGTAGTGGTGTATTCATAACGTGCGCCGAGGTTGAGACTGAGGTGAGTATTTACTTTCCAGGTGTCATTTACGTACCAATAGATCGCATTCTCGTTCCCGTAGTACGTAGTTGAGCCGGTACTGCGTTGACCGAAATTGTCTGGCGAGTAATCCTCCAGGAAAACCTGCGTTTCGTTATACTCGTAATCACCGCGAGAGCGTTGCGTGAACGACTGGGGCGAGATGTACCAGTGATACTCGGCTCCGAACTTCAGGTTGTGTTTGCCTTTAAGCCAGCTGACGTTATCCACAAACCCATAGTAATTCTGGATGGTGGACTGGGGAGCATTGCTATCGGGCCCGATGTTGAGACCGGAGCCGAGGTCGAACAGCGATATGTTGGGAAACGCATTCAGCCCCGGAAACTTCTGCGGACCAACCGTGAAATCCTCAGAGAAGCGATTGAACCCCACCCGGAATTCGTTAGTGATTGTAGGCGTGAAGGTGTGGTATTCGCTGATAGTTGCCAGGTCGAAGGTAAGCGGAAGGTTAGTGAAAAAGGCAGCTAGCTGAGCTGCGTTGTCCAGTTCGTACTGTTTGTTATAGAGGAAGCGGACGCGAATCTGATCTTTCTCGGACATGTTGTAGTCGACACTCTGAACAAAGTTCGTCCAGCTCTGCCACGTGGCTGGCACGATTGAGACGTTGCCTACCTCAACTTGGCCTGCCGGGCATGAACCGTTCGCGGGGGCCATAAACGGAGTTGCCGACAGTGGCGCACCATTTGCGGTTCCGTTATACCCGATGCAACCGTTCGCGGCCGATGGCACGGGTACGTACTGCTTAAAGATCGAAAAGTTGTTCTGGCTGAGGCCTGGATCGGTCGCGATTGCCGCCAAACCAGCAGCCGTGGGTGCCGCAACAGCGCCGCCACCGACGGAAATGTAGCCAATGGGGTTGCGCTCGAAGTCGGTAAAGAAGAACAGTTTGTTTTTGATAATGGGACCACCGAAAGTGCCGCCGAAGCGGTTATTGTCAAGGCGCGGGTTGCTGGTAAGTCCCTGCTGCACCCAAGTCTCATCGACGGCGTTCAGGTTCTTATTTCTGAAGTATTCATAAAGTGAGCCGTGAAAGGTATTGGTGCCGCTTTTCACCGTGGTGTTGAACTGGCCGCCCGACGAGTGACCGAAGTCGGAATTAAACTGATTGGAGATAAGCGTGAAGTCCTGGACCGCTTCGGGTGGAACCGTAAGCAGGGCTCCTGTAACGGTCTTGTTGTTGTTATCCACACCCTCGACGTCGAAGTTGTTGTCGCGTGGACGCTGGCCTCCAACTGACGGACCCATTCCAAGTCCCATGGCGCTCGCATTGGTGACGCCCGGATTCAACATCGAGAGATTCAGAACACCACCGCCGACCCCACCGGTTGAGGTCATGCCCAAATCCTGTGACAACTGATCGTTATAGGTGGTCTGCAGTTGGGCCGTCGTCGTGTCCACAGGCGGGGCGATCCCCGAAACTTCTACTGTGGTCGCGCTGGTACCAACCTGCAGTTGCACATTGGCAGTGAGGGTCTTGTTCAATTCCACCGGAACGCTCTCTAAAGTCGTGGTCCGGAAATTGGAGGATGTAACCGTAATCCGATAAGTTCCGACTGGCAAATTCGTGAACACATATTCGCCAGAGCCTCTAGTGGTAGCGGCGACCCTCTGACCCGTGGCGAGGTTTACGGCTTCAATACTCGCTCCGTTCACGGCAGCGCCGGAGGTATCTGTCACTGTTCCAGTCAGGTTGCCACTGATGGCTTGACCCTGAGCGATGCTGGCATTCAGGACTATCAAACTCAACATCGCAAATACGACTAGGAGGATTCTTGCGCTAAAGAACTGTCGATTCATAGGCTTCGCCTCTAACTCGCTGAAATTGAACTTGCTTCTGTGCGCTGAGTTGATCATGAAAATGGGCTCCTGGGTGAGTGGCATTGGACCGGCGGTCGCGGATGGTTGTGTCCGACTTAGGTGCATGTTGAATGTCTTGAAAAACCTGGCCTGACGCGGCGTCTACAGAATCGCCAAACCAATTTCTTAGAACGGCCTGGGAGAAACCGACGAACTTTTTGTGCCCTCAAATCCGGACGCCCCGGCCGACCTTGAGTTACAAAAAATTACGTTCGTAGACACAACTTTGCAATTTGACACCCACACAAATTGTGAATTATTCGTTAGAAACAAAGCAGTTATTTACTGTCATGTCTTGTGCATACTGTTATTTGTATAGACGCGCTGAGTTTCTGTATGAAATGTCATATAAGACACTGAGGCTGGGACCGTCGCGACTAGACGCAGTCTGTTCAGTTTTTTTGAGATGCTGCAGTGACAGGAGGAATCCGCGCGCGAGCGCCTAGGCGGAGATCAGTTCAACGACTTCGCTTTACCTGACCGGCGGTCACCTGGTTGAGAATTTATAGATTGTCGTGGACTGGAACCGCTGCCCCGACTTCAGAACGGTGGAGGGAAATTGCGGATGATTTGGCGAGTCTGGAAAATGCTGGGTCTCGAGACAGAAGGCATAGCGGCGGTTATAGACTTTGCCTGCCTTGCCGCGAATCCCATCCAGGAAGTTGCCGGTATAAAGCTGGAGGCCGGGCTCGGTGGTGGAAACTTCGAGCACGCGTCCGGAGTGGGGATCATAAGCTTGCGCCGCGACGAATAGCGATCCCGCCGTGGCGTTGTTCAGTACCCAATTGTGATCATAGCCGTGTCCGAGCTTCAATTGCTGGTCGTCTTGATCGATGCGTGCGCCGATGACGGTCGAACTTAAGAAGTCGAAGGGAGTTCCTTTAACGCTTATAAGTTCACCTGTCGGAATCAGGGTGGCATCGACAGGAGTGAAGCGGTCGGCGCGAATCATCAGTTGCGTTTGCAGAATGTCTCCGTTGCCCTGACCCCCCAGGTTGAAGTAACAGTGATTGGTCAGATTGAGCACGGTGTCTTTGTCGGTGGTAGCGCTGTAATCGATTTTGAGTTCGTTCTGGTCGGTTAACGTGTAGACGACCTTCACGGACAAGTTTCCGGGAAAACCGTCTTCTCCATCTTTGCTGATGTAAGTGAGCTCTAGCGCCTGTCCGGCGTTGCTCGAGACGTCTTTCGCATTCCATACCCGCTTGTTGAAGATGCCATGCAAGTGATTGTCGCCGTCATTCTTCGGCAGGGTGTAGGTAATGCCGTCCAGCGTGAATTTGGCGTGCGCGATTCGGTTGGCGTAACGGCCGACGATGGCACCGAAATAAGCTTTGCCGGCCTCGTAGTCGTTGAGTTTGTCGTAGCCGAGCACCACGTCTTCGATCTTGCCTTGGCGGTCGGGAACTTTCAAAGTGACAACCGTGCCTCCGTAGTTGGTGATTGCCGCTTCCACGCCATTCTTGTTAGTCAAAATGTAAAGATCGGTCTGCTGTCCGTCTTCGGTTTTGCCAAATGATTGCTTTTGCATTTTCGGATTGGCCTCAGCATGTAGAACAGAAACTGAAATCACTGCCATTATGAAAGTTGCCGTTACCCGCAGCTTCACCATTGTTTAATCTCCTCAAATCATACGACGCCGCAATTTAAGTGATCCTAGTTGGCTGGTAGAAAATCGATCTTGTCGATCACCATGGCCCGCGAGCCACCGCGCTCGAAAACCTTTCCCGAGGCCGTGACTTTCTTGCCTGCGAATGGAAGGAGTTTGTCGTTCTGCCCTGAGGAAGGCGTCGAGTCGGCAATTGGCCAGTAAATGGTTCCGTCGTCGGACAGGATTACGAGCGGCGAACCGGCTTTCGCGCAGGCGACGGCGCACTCGGGGCTTGTAGGCTTCTTGAGATTCTTGGTAAAGGCGCAAGCGGAATCCAGAACGTATCCTTTTATTGTGCTTTGCTGCCCATTGTCCGAAGCCGCGAACGCGATGGCGAGAAGAGCAAGTAATAAGGCTAACTTTGCGGTCGCTTTATGGAGATGCATGACATGCCTCCGAGTGTGAGGAAGAATTAGTAAACCACTGTTTCCGAAATGAGCCAAGTCTTAATGGCTTATTTTCCGAATGAGTCGATGTTTCAGAATCCCGAACCGGGTGTGATGCCTTCACTCTCGACGCACTCGTAAGCCTTGCCCGCGGCCAGGTTCTTATATTCTTCAGTTCTGCCGTTAGGCCATTGGATCACCACGCGTTCGACCTTGTCGCGCTTCCCCACTCCGAAAGTTAGCGGCAGTTCGGATTGTGACAGATAGCTTGAGCCGCTTTTCACCATGCGTGATTGCGTGACACCCTCGCAGTAGATTCGAACGGCTGCGCCGATGGCGTCGCGATTGGACTGCTTACCGACCAACCGAAAACGAATGCTACGGTTTCCCGCTAGTTGATCGTTGCGATAAAGATACGCGGGGCCGTTGTTCGTGGTCATAAGGATGTCGAGATCGCCATCGCGATCGAAATCGCCGTATGCTAGGCCGCGTCCCACTTTCGGCTGGCGAAAGGCGGCGCCGACTTCAAAACTCACATCGCGGAAAGTCCGCTTGCCGCTGTTCAGAAAAAGCTGCGGGGGTTGCGCATAACCAACATTGCCGCGGATGCTGCGCACAGTGTCGTCGATGTGGCCGTTGGCCGCGATCAAGTCCAGAGTGCCGTCGAGATCCAAGTCGGCGAACATACAGCCGAAGCCTAAAGTCGTTTTCGACGGAATTCCGACTCCAGATTGGGTGGCGATATCCTCATAGGTGCCATTGCCATTGGCCCGATACAGACCGATCATCTCGTTATCAAAATTCGTGATGGCCACGCCGGTCGCGCCTGAGTTGTCGAAATCGGCCGTGTCCACTCCCATTCCGGCGCGCGCTTTGCCATCGGCGCTGAACGCAATTCCGGCCTCGACTGCGACGTCCTTAAATGTGCCGTTGCGCGCATTGCGGTAGAGCTTGTTCGGCTGAGTGTCGTTGGCTACCAGAAGGTCGAGCCAGCCGTCCTGGTCATAGTCGAGCATGGCCACGCCTAACGATTTCGAACTGCTGTCGAAGATTCCGCTGGTTGCGGTGACGTCTTCGAAAGTGCCGTCGCCGCGATTGTGAAAGAGCCAACAGGTCTCGCCGCGGTAGGCTTCGGGCGTGCAATATGATTTGTGTTTGCCATCGAGGCTGCAGAACACGTCGTGCTCAGGCGACCACTTCACGTAATTGCAAACGAATAAATCAAGACGGCCGTCGCGGTCGTAATCAAACCACAGGGCGGAGGTGCTCAGCGCCTGGCGATGACCGAGTCCACTGGCCTGCGTCTCATCCACGAAAGTTCCCTTCCCGGTGTTTTTGAAAAGCCGGTTCTGGCCCACGCAAGTGATCAGGATGTCAGGAAAGCCGTCGTTGTTGTAATCACCGACGGCGGCGCCCATCCCGTACATTTCGACATCGAGGCCAGCTTTGCGAGTTACGTCGGTGAAAGTTCCATCATGATTGTTGTGATAGAGCCGCAGAGTGGAGGCTTGCCGCTTGTGGCCAGGCCAGCCCATGCCATTAATAAGGAGAATGTCCTGCCAGCCGTCGCGATCGTAGTCCAGAAAGGCGCAACCCGATCCAAGCGTTTCCGGAAGAAGCTTGCCTCCATAGGCGCCGCTGTTGTGCTGGAAATGAATGCCTGCTGAAGTTGTGACGTCGGTGAGGCGGAAGCCGGGATTGAATGTTTCCGCTCCCACCAGGTGGAATGGTAGCGCCGCCGCCGAGGCTGCGCCGGCGAGACCGTATAAAAAAGACCTGCGGTTCACTGAATGTTCACCAATCCAGCACGGATGGCATAGACAACCAGATCGGCGGTCTTATGGATTCCGAGCGCATCCATAATATTGGCGCGATGAACAGCTACCGTATTCGCGCTCAGATCGAGGTCGGCGGCGATTTCCTTATTCGATTTGCCGGCGACGATCAATTTCAGCACTTCGAGTTCGCGCACCGTGAGTCCCGAATTGCGCTCGCCCTTCAATGTCGTCGTACGAGATACTTGCGGGTCGAGAACGACTTCGCCCTCTGCCACTCGTCGTATCGCAGTCACCAGTTCCATGTCCACAGCGCTTTTCAGGATGTAGCCGCGAGCGCCGGCATCCAAAGCTTGATGCACCCAGGTTTCTTCGGAATGCATGCTCAGCATCAGGATGGCGGTTTCTGGAAGCTTATTAAGAATGCTGCGGGTCGCGTCCAGCCCGCTCATGCCCGGAAGAGCGCAGTCCATTATGATCAGTCGGGGATGCAATTGTACGGCGAGCTTGACGGCTTCGTCACCGTCGCTGGCTTCGCCGACCACCTCAATGTCGGGCGCGTCCTCAAGGATACGGCGAAACCCGCGGCGCACCAGGCTGTGGTCATCCACCAGCAAAACCGAAATCTTATTGGACATGCTTCTCCATCGGGACTTTCAATCGCACCAGAGTTCCACCCGCCACTGGCTTGAGAAACACAATCGTGCCGCTCAGCAACTCCGTGCGCTCGCGCATGGCAACCAATCCAATGCCTGACCTGGTGGATCGTTCCACAAATCCCACGCCGTGATCTTCAATCTCAAGCTCCAGTGCTTGCGGCAAAAAACGAAGCCGCACCCACGCCTCACCGGCTCCGGAGTGACGAGCCAGATTATTCAATGCCTCCTGCAAAATGCGGTAAATATGAATGCCGACGCTTCCATCCACAGGAAATGGCGTTCCTGACTTCGCATAGGAAATGGCAATTCCGGTTTGCCTTTCCACCACCGGGATATACCAGTCAATCGTACTCTCAAGACCGGCCTCGTCTAGCATGACGGGGTGCAGCGCCTGCGAAAGACTGCGAACTTTCTCGAGCGTGGATTGTGCGATCTCTGAAACCTCTCGCAGCTCACCACGCAGCGGAGAATCTTCCGGCACATGATTTCGGGCGCGGCTCAACATAGAGCCGATTGCGGTTAGGATCTGGCCAAACTCATCGTGAAGCTCGCGCGATATGTGCAGCAGCGTGGACTCTTGGGTTGAAATCAGTTTCTGCGCCAGCTCGCTGCGCTGCTCGGACAGAGCTGCAAGTTGCGCGAAGAGCCGCCGGTTGGATTGGATTAGATAAAGGCTGGTGAGCAGAATCGCGCTCAAAATCGCAGCGAAAAATAAATAAACTTGTCGCTGCACACGATCGTAAATACGTCCGATGCGCAATGCCACCTGCTCTTCGCCTTCATTATTCTGTACGAGCAGCCGCGCAACCGCCGTGCTCAACCCTGCTTGCCTTGCTTGTAACGACACGCGAATTTGAGCACGTGCATCTGCCTCTTTTCCATCGCGCGCGAGCGCGAACGTACGGTCGACCGCATCCCAGAATTGCGCTATTGAGTCGCCTAGAAATTGTCTTTGCTCCGGAGTGCGCTCAGCTACCGCAACCTGCTCTTCGAGCTTCAAAGCGCTATCCAAGTCCGCGCGAATACGCTGAAACTGTGCCGACCAAGCAGTGAGAGGATACGGTTCATCATTGTCCAGCATGTCCCGCATCGCCAGCGCCAGCGAGTTCAAGTCATTCTGAATGCGCAGAAGTTGCAGCGAGTCTTTGCGATTGCGTCCGGCAAGATTGTTTTGCAGTTCGCGAAGTTTCGAAATCTGAACGGTGATGTACCACGAGTACGCCATTACTGCAGCCAGAGTGATGACGAGTCCCAGGAACAAGCCTGGGGTTGGAGAGTTGCCAGAGGCAAGCGGACGACGCACCCTTGGAGCATATAACGCGGACGAACTCAGTTCCAACAGCGAGACGCTGTCAATTGAACGCTGCCCGCAATCGCCGCAAGCCTGCTAATGCGGCCACGTAGCCCTTATCCAACGAGTAAGCCGTGGCGTAGCACTCCTTCGCCTTCTGCCAATTTCGACGGTGCTCGTACACCCGGCCTAAATTGAAATGTGGATAAGGCCTCGCTTCGTAGCGCGGCGCGGCAATAGCTTTTAGAAACCATGGTATGGCTTCATCCCATTTCTCTTGTTCAATCAGGTAAGCCCCGATATCGTTATAAGGATTGCCGAAATCCGGATCGACTTTAATCGCCTGCAAGCATTCGGCGATGGCGCGGTCGTAGTCGCCGAGGAACGAGTACGTCCAACCGCGGAACGTGTAGGCTTCGGCGGTCGCGAAGGCTTCAATGGAGCGGGTGTAGAACTCGATGGCTTGCTGGTACTCACCTTGCATCTGCAGCGCGTACGCTTTTTGAAAGTAATCTGCCGCAATTTGGCGAGGATCATCTACGGACATAAATGGGCCCAATGACTGAATCGAAGAAATTGTATCGAAAAATATCGTTTCCGCTTGCATTCACCAGCCTGCTATTGAGTTCGGCATTGTGGACCTGGGCGCAAGTACCGGCACCACCATCGCAGAAAGACGCGACAGCTCCGCCCTCACAACCGCAGCAGGATCAGAAGGCGCCCGGTGCCGACGTCAGCACTCCGGAACAGAAAATCTCATCCAAAGAAGCCGAGGAGCTTTTCCACGACGTCGATCAGATACTGCAGTTCGCCAGTAAAGACACTGGCTTGCCCATCAAGAAAGAAATCAAACGCCGCCTCACCAGCCGCGATGAGGTCGTGGCCTATCTGGAAAAGACCATGTCGGAGGACAAGGACGCGCAACGCCTTCGCCGCTCCGAACTGGTGCTGAAAAAGTTCGGGCTTCTGCCGCGAGATTTCGATTTGCAAACTTTTCTGGTGGCGCTGCTGCGCGAGCAAGTGGCCGGATATTACGACATGAAAACCAAAACCGTGAACCTGCTGGACTGGGTTGACATTGAACAGCAACGCCCGGTGATGGCGCACGAACTGACTCATGCGTTGCAGGACCAAAATTTCGGGTTAGAAAAATGGATGAAGATTGGCGATACCGACCTCGCGGAAAAGAAACAGCCCACCAGCACCGACATTGAAAACGACGAGATCAGCGAAGCCCGCCAGGCCGTAGTTGAGGGCCAAGCCATGGTTGTGCTTATTGACTATATGCTTGAACCCACGGGGCAATCCATTCTGACTTCTCCGCAAATCGCCAACGCTTTGAAAGAAGGCATGCTGGTGGGCACTTCAGACTCGCCCCAATTCAAGAACGCGCCGGTGTTTCTCAAAGAAGAGCTGACCTTCCCCTATCGCTACGGATTGGATTTTGAGACGGAACTGCTGCGCGCGGGCGGGAAGGAAAAAGCCTTTACCGAAACTCTGCGTAATCCGCCGCACACCACTCGTCAGATCATGGAGCCCAAGATGTATCTTTCGGGCGAATCTTTGGAACCCATGCGCCTGCCTGACTTCCAGCGGGACTTCAAGAATTACGATCGCTTCGATTTGGGAGCGATGGGCGAGTTCGACGTCGCTATTCTGGTGGATCAATACGCGGGCACGGATGCGTCGCACAATTTGTATCCGCAATGGCGCGGAGGCTACTACTATGCTGGCCGGCCGAAAGGCGATCCTTCAGCGCCGCTGGCGATACTGTACGTTTCACGCTGGGCCAGCGGTCAAAAAGCGGCTGCATTCGCTGGCATCTACGCTCAGTCGCTGGCCAAACGATACAAGCATGTTCACGAAGTTACGCAGGACGGAGCAAGTGCCATCGATTTGCAAAAACTCGAATCGCTCGCTGGCAAGCACACCTGGCTTACCGAAGAAGGGCCGGTAGTGATCGATGTTAAGGATGACAATGTGCTGATTACGGAAAGTCTGGATCAGCCGACGACTGAACAGCTCGAGCATGAACTATTTGAACGCACTGTAACTGCGGTCAGGTGAGACCGGAACTTTGATCGCCGGAGAATCCAGCAAATTCTACGCCGCTTTCGCGGCGATTAGGCTCTCCCACTTGCTCACAACTTGATCTCTATCGATAACATCTTTGATTGACTCGGGAACGTCCTTTGCCTTATCCAAATCCGCGCGAATGGATTGGATTGTTTGGGCATCCGACGGCTGTTCTTTTTTAAAGTTGGGATCAAGCATGATCCAGCAAATGGCACGCGCAAACTCATAATCGTGCCATCCTGGTTCTCCTGACGAATCGCGAATCCGGATAGCATCGTTCAAGAGATCGAGCGCGTTGCGCCAGTCATCGTCAAGATTTTGAGCATCTTTCGTTTTCCCCACTAAAGCAAGCGCAGATTGACCTCTGCTCCGATGAAAAACTCCCTGTGGGTCGGCTTCGACCAGCGCTTGGAAGACGGGAAGCGAGCGTTCGTTCACTTGTTCACTGGACGGCTTCCGATACTGCTCGGCCTGGAGGAATATCCGCATCTTGGTTGACGAGGACGCGCTCTTCACAGCGCCTAACATCTCCAATCGCATTTGACCATCTGGCGCAGGACGCTCGTTCAACCAGCGATCAACCAGGGAGAGGGCCAAAGCATCGGCGGCAGCATCAGTGGTCACTGCCTCTTCATACCGCGTCCACAGATATCCATACAGCAGGCCGCAGGTAGAGAAAAATCCCATAATGGCCAACGCCATGGGAGGGTTGGGTTGCTCGATTTTGCGGTCTTCTCCTATCACCCCCAAGGCGATAGCATTCGCAAGCTTCCAAATCGGATGCGGCAGGCTGGTCAATTGAACAAGACCCGCTCCCAGGATTAGTTTTGTGAGCCAGTCGGCAATTTCTGCCAAATTTGTTCTTGGGTGCAGATTCGACGACTCGCCCGCTGACTGCTTAGAATTGCCGGTGGGGCGAAGTCCGAATAGATAGCCCATCAGGAGACCAGACATGAAAGAGGCTCCCGCTACCAGCACCCCGTAGCCGATGGCCCTAGCTACAATGCCCTCGTCCCAGTGTTCTGTCCGAGTCGCGATTGTAATCATCGCAAGAACTCCGATGGCAACACACCACAATAGTTTTCGGAGCGCTCGATGATACGTAGCGGCCGCGACTGAGAAGTCGGCGATTCTACTTTCCGCCTGCCACCAAAAACAAAGCGCGGCGGCCAACAGTATCAGAATCGAAAGGAGGCTGGCTTGAGCCACGGCCCAATTCCCAATTTCTTCTGCATTGATAAGCGGATAGACCATTCCGGCGCTGCCCAGCAGTAGCAGCAGTGGGTAATATTTGCGGACTTTTCGCGCCGACTGAGATGGCTTGTCGTCTGGACTAAACAGGGTGCCAGCAGAAGAATCTCCTACCGCCTGCAATGACAGGTTTCGGAGAAAGAATGGACTTTTCACAAATGTCTCCACGATGCGAGAAATAAAACTCGCGGCGGAGGGTGCCTACGAACGGACGCCCTCGGGGGAAGGCTGCCGTGCCGAGTACTGTACACCTTTCTTCGCTGGATTCAATAGCTGCTAAAGATTTTTTGTATAATCCGAATTCCACTGATTAAGCGCGTGGTTCTGGGGGATTTTTGTCGCAAGCGGAAATTGGCATCATTGGCGGCAGCGGGCTCTATTCGATGCCTGGCCTTACCGACGTAAAAGAACTTCAGCAGGAAACTCCATTCGGTGGACCTTCAGACGCGTATGTCCTGGGAACACTGGAGGGCCGTAGAGTCGCATTTCTCGCGCGGCACGGACGCGGCCATCGTATTCTGCCGACCGAACTGAATTTTCGCGCCAACATCTATGGCTTCAAGCAACTTGGCGTGGAACGGATTGTCTCCGTGTCCGCAGTCGGTTCGTTGAAGGAAGAACATAAGCCGCTCGACTTCGTAATTCCCGATCAGTTCTTCGATCGCACTCGGCATCGCGTGGACACTTTTTTTGGGGAAGGCATCGTGGCTCACATTTCGTTTGCCGATCCCGTCTGCCCACAACTCGCTCAGGTCGTCGAAGCGGCCTGCAAGAAATCGCAGGTAACCGGCAAGCGTGGCGGAACTTATCTATGCATGGAAGGTCCGCAGTTCTCGACCAAAGCCGAATCCAATGTTTACCGCAGTTGGGGCATGGATGTGATTGGCATGACCAACCTGCAGGAAGCCAAACTGGCCCGCGAAGCTGAAATCTGTTACGTCACTGTAGCCATGGTCACCGATTACGATTGCTGGCATCCGCATCACGATTCGGTTACGGTTGATCAAGTCGTCGCTGTGCTCCTGAAGAATGCTGACAATGCCACTCAGGTGGTGCGCCAGACGGTAGCGTCGCTGCCGGCGAAGCGGAACTGCAAATGCGGCGCCGCACTCGCGCATGCCATTCTCACCGACCGTGACAAAATTCCCGCCGCCACTCGTGAGAAACTTAAGTTGATCCTGGGAAAATATCTGGAGACCAAGACCGCATAATGAGCATCCTTGCCGTAGGTTCGATTGCCTTCGACTCCATTGCTACGCCTTCCGGGCGGGTGGAAGATGTACTGGGCGGTTCCTGCACATTTTTTTCGCTCGCTGCCAGCTATTTCACGCAGGTTCGCATCGTCGCTGTCGTGGGCGATGACTTCACCGCCGAGCACGAAAATGTTTTAAAAAAACGGAAGATCGATATCCGAGGCATTGAACGCGCCAAAGGGAAAACGTTTCGCTGGGGCGGTCAGTATCTCGATAACCTGAATGAGGCCAAAACCACTTTCACCGATCTGAACGTGTTCGAGCGCTTTCAGCCTCAGATCCCACCGGAGTATGCGGATTCAAAATTCCTGTTTCTTGGCAATATTCATCCGACGTTGCAAACCGCCGTTCGACAGAACATGGACGGAGTCCGCCTCACTGGCGGCGACACCATGAATTATTGGATCAATGGTTTCCGTCCGGACTTGATTGAAACCCTGAAGCTGGTAGATGTTTTACTAATCAACGATGCCGAAGCAAAATCGCTCGCCGGCGATACCAACCTGTTGCGTGCTGCAAACAAAGTTCTTGCCTTCGGACCGAAGGCCTTGGTCATCAAGCATGGCGAATATGGAGCGACAATTTTTTTTTGCGAAGGTGCGTTCGGCATCGGACGCCATCCTTTTCGCGCGCCCGCTTTGCCCATTGAAGAAGTGAAAGACCCGACCGGAGCGGGCGATTCGTTTGCCGGTGGCTTCATGGGATACATTGCGTCGCAAGAGCAGTTGAATCGTGAGGTACTCAAGCGCGGACTGTTTTACGGGGGCGTAATGGGATCATTCGCCGTGGAGCGTTTTGGCACCGAACGCTTGCAATCATTGACCCGCGAAGAAATCGATGCCCGCTTTCAAGTCTTTCGCGAACTGACACATCTGGAATGACACCCCGGCCAGCTAGCGTGCCGCCAACAAAATCCCAGCCTTCGGGTCGTTGGGACCGTGAAACCGCGCTCGTAGCCCAGTTCGCCGCCTGCGTCGCATTCATTTCTTTCGCCTACTATCTTCAGCATAGCGATTTGCTGCTTTATGGCGATGCCGTTGCACACATCAATATCGCGCGGCGCGTGTTCGACTCCCGCACTCCAGGCCTGCTGCAGCTTGGGACAGTTTGGCTGCCGCTGCCGCATTTGTTGATGCTTCCCTTTCTGATTTCCGACGCGGCCTGGCAGTCCGG
>DASYOD010000142.1:0-5140 GCA_036008085.1 Terriglobales bacterium | reverse complement strand
CAGAGCAAGCAAAATAGAGACGAGCCTTAAACGATTCGTTTGTCTCCTTGGGACCTGTCTCGCTGGCACAAAGTGCGGGCACATCAGGAAGTTGCTTGTTGCTGGGACCCCATTACACGGGCCGTCGAATTCGACTTTGATAGGTGAGTGTGTGCAGGAAACAGCCGAACAGCTTCACAGCAACTCAACTCGCTGGAATTCCTCCAGCAAGAAAATCCTCGTCGTCATTGCAGTCCTTCTACCAGTTTTACTCGCTGGCGTTTCACTTCGTAGCCGTCCAGGTTATCCCCTGACGGCATTCGGCGATTTAACCGAGTTTTTCCTGCTTGCCACTGCCACTCTCTTCTTTGCCTGGAAGGGGGTTTCCACTCGTGGCACACCACGGGCGTTCTGGCTTTTGATTGCGCTGGGGTTCGGGATGTGGTCGGTCAATATGTTTTTGTGGGTCTATTATGAGGTGTGGTTGAACCAACCCGTTCCGTCGATTCCTATCGGGGAGTTCCTGCTCTTTACCAAACTTGTTCCGATGCTTGCTGCGCTGGCTCTTGAGCCAAACAACGACCGCCCCGATCGTCCTCGTCTGCTAGGATTTTTCGACCTCACTTCCCTTCTGGTTTGCTGGACGTACGTCTATCTTTTTTGGGCCATGGCGTACTTGCTGGCCGGAAACGATTTGGCGCGTTACAACAGCAACTCGGACATCGTCGATGAGGTGGGGAATCAACTATTTCTGATTATCCTGGCGGTCGTTGCTTTTCGAACCCGGGGACGCTGGCGTGGCTTTTACTTGAACTTTCTTGGCGCCTCGGCAATCTACAGTTTCGCGTCTATCCTGATCAACCGTGCCATCGGCTCAGGGCACTACTACACAGGCAGCCTGTACGATGTGCCGCTGATGACAGCGCTTGCTTGGTTTTGCGTCATATCAATAAACCACTCCGTTGATTCGCGAACGGAGCAGCTTCAAGCTTCGGAAGAGGCTAAAACCCAGGGCCGCCGGAACCGAAGAACCGTACTTTGGTCCGCGCGGCTCTCCATGTTGGCGACTCTTTTGACTCCTGTGATCGGACTGTGGCTAGTGATGAATGGCGAAACGCAGGACCCAGTTCGCCATTTTCGTATTCTCTTAACTTTGTTCACGATGTTGCTTCTGACCATCCTGCTTTTGCTGAAACAAGATCTTTTGAATTTCAAACTCGCCGGCTACCTGGAGGACGCTTCCCTGGCCTATTCGAATCTGAGGCGCTTCGAGGATCAACTGGTACAGAACGAAAAACTGGCATCGTTAGGCAAACTCGTGGCGCGCGTAGCGCATGAAATCAATAGAGCCATGGCAGCGGTAGGCAAGAATGTCGAAGATTTAAGATCGCATTCCACGGCCGATGGAAATCGGCAAAGAATGACAACCAAGATCGGCGAGTCCGCTCGCCGGACGAATAGCCTGGTCGAGAACATGCTCAGCTTCGCGCAAGAGATGCCCTTGCGGCGGGCTTCGTTGAATGTCCGGCCGCTGCTGGAGAGCGCCGTGAACTTGACCCGTGCGGGGCGCCGGCACAATGTTCGAGTGGAGATTCAAGAGCAAGGCGCTGCACCGATGGTCGAGGGCGACGCCAATCAGCTGATTCAGGTTTTCCTACACATCATCGCGAATGCGATTGACGCCATGGAAGGAACCGAAGCAGGGTCGCTCACCATCACCATCACCATCAGGGCGGATCAAGAGCAAGTAGAAATCGGATTCGTGGACACGGGATCGGGACTGAAAGATCCGCGCCGCGTTTTTGAACCGTTTTACACCACTAAGGCAGTCGGCAAAGGCGTGGGGCTCGGTCTCAGCACCTGTTACGGGATCGTCAGGCAGCATGGCGGCGAGATCGACTGCCAGAATCGACCCGAAGGCGGGGCGGTATTCAGGCTGGTGCTGCCAGCGAGTGTAGCCGTTACAGTGGAGGCAATTTCCTAAATTTCTCGAAGCGATTGGATACGCAGAATTGATTCGAACGATTGACACAATCTGGACGCGGATCGCCCTTGGCTTAGTTCTCGCCCAGACCGCTGCGGCTGTCTTTTTGCCGCCGAGCCCCCTGCTGACAGCACTCGGGGATTCATTCCCTTGTCTGCTGGCTCTGGTGGTGATGCTTTCCTTCGGCAGCAACCGGCGGCAATCCAGCGGAACGGTTCGATTGTTTTGGATGTTGAGCGAAACAGGGTTCGCCATCCTGTGTCTGTCGCAGTTAGTCTGGTTCTACTACGATGTTGTACTGCGGCAGGCCGCGCCAAATCCAATTGCCGGCGATGGGCTTTTTCTTCTTGCTCTGGTTCCCACGCTGGCTGCGCTGGCGCTCAGGCCGCACGCCGAATCTGCTTCCGGCGATCTGCGATTTCGCCGCTTGGACTTTCTTCTTCTGCTCTCCTGGTGGGTCTGCCTCTACTTCTATTTTGCTTTGCCCTGGCAACTCGTAATCAGGAGCTATCCCAACTACAATCCGGCGTACTACGTTCTCGCATTGGCGGAACACTGCGCGGCACTGGTAGCCGTGGGAGCGCTTTATGTGAAGAGCCAAGGCTCCTGGAAAAGATTTTATCGGCAATTTTTCTTTGCACTGAGCGCGTTTGCCGCCGGGAGTCTTCTACAAAACATTTTTATCGACCGGGGGCTGTACTACACCGGGAGCTTCTATGACGTGCCGTGGAGTTTTTCGCTGGCAATGGTCACAGTTGCCGCGGCATTGGGTGCAAAGCTTGAATCCGAGCCGGCCCGGTCCAGTGTCGCTCCCCGTAACCGCGGTATGTGGAGTGCCCGGCTTGCGATGATTGGCGTGATCTCTCTTCCTCTTTTGGCCATCGCCACGGTCTTCGATGGCGGCTCTCCTCAACCTATTGTTATTTTCAGACTCCGGCTTATCTTCGGAGCAATGCTTTTTCTGGGAAGTCTGACATTCCTCAAGCTTTCTTCGATGGACCGCGAACTCCTGCGTTTGATTGGCTCGACGGAATCTTCATTGGAAAGCCTCAAGCTCGTGCAAAAGCAGATTCTGGAATCGCAAAGGATGGCAGCGTTAGGACGCTTGGCTGCTGGTGCGACCCACGAAATCAGCAACCCGCTGACCGCAATTCTAGGCTACGCCGAGCTTCTGCGCGACAATCCGACGCTCACGGAACAAGATCACCAATCGGTGAAAGATATCCAAGGACAAGTTCATCTGGCACAAGCGGCCATCAACGGAATGCGCAGATTTGTAAGCGTTGAAGCCGAAGTCGAAGCCGAAAAAAGCCCGTTACCTGAACTAAAAACACTTTAACACTAAACTTTCGCGGCTCTGGCTACGGTGCACCGTCGCCGAGGTACGTCGCCAGGAACCAGGTGTTGCCAAACGGGTCTTTGACGGTTGCGGCGCGGTCGCCGTACGGCGCGTCGTTTGGTGGAGTTACGCTCGTGGCTCCCGCGGCGAGCGCTTGGGAATACGTCGCGTCCGTGTCCGGCACATAGACATGGAGGTAGTGCGGAGAAGGCTGGGACTCGCTGGAAGCTTCGGCAATCTCGAAGGTGGCACCGGCGATTTCGATCGTCGCGTGTAGGATTTCGCCTTCGGGGGATTTGTGCACACCGTCAGCTTTGGCGCCAAGCGCGGCTTCCACAAATGGAATCATTTTGTGGGCTTCGCGAACATGGAGATAAGGCTGGACCGTGCGGGCACCTTCGGGACCAGGAACCCAGCCTCTCCTAGTGGCGATGTACCAGGTGTTACCGAAGGGATCGATGACAGCTCCCCAGCGATCTCCGGAAGGGTGATCGTCGTACGGCGGATGAATGGACGTGGCGCCGGCTTGAAGAGCGCGGCCGTAGGTTGCGTGGGCATCCGGAACGTAAAGATGCGTCGTCATTGGGCGCGCGGGGTATTGCTCGCTAGCGTCGCCGAGTTCGATGACATCTGAATCACCGATGGCTACCTCGGCGTGCATGATGGAACCGTCAGGACGTGGTACGCGCATGCGTTCGATGGCCTCGAAGGCAAAGACGAGGAAGTCGAGGAATTGTGGCGCGCCCTGGACCAGGAAGTAGGGCGCGATGTTGTTGAAACCTGGACGGCGAAAATGGGCGGTTCGGGATGAATCTGGAGTCGGCGCAGTGGCTTCGTTCATGGACGTTCTCCTTTGCCCATCATATTTGAGAATTGCTTTGAAATGAAGCTCGCAAAAATGGCCGATTCACGCCGGGTCGATCCGAGCAGCCATCGCGAAGCGGAATTTGCGGACTGTGAAGCGCACTAGCCGTTACTGAAGTCAGCTCTGGCAAGGCGCCAAACCTTTCCACCCTCAGGCGCCTGCTTTCTTTCAAGAGAGCTTGTTTCTTCGCTTGCGAAATACTATAGATTGCTCAGCGCAGGGATTGGAGGCTCCAGCCTATGACCACTCTAACGGACAGCCCGATTTTCGTTTTCGGTTTATCTCTCGCCGTGTTGTGGCTTGCAGCGGGGACCGGCGCTTACTTCCGCAAGCGGCGCCGGCAGCCTGTGAAAGACGAAGAGCGCCAGGATTATAGCGTTATTGAGGGAGCAACGCTGACACTGCTCGGGCTGATCATCGGCTTCAGCTTTTCGATGGCCATTAGCCGCTATGATCAGCGCAAAAACTACGAAGAGGCAGAAGCTAACGCCATCGGCACGGAGTACGTCCGGGCAGATTTGCTGCCCGCCACAGATGCGACGAAGGTTCATACGTTGCTGCTCGACTATGTCAATCAACGCATCCTGTTTTACAACACTCGCGATGCGGACAAACTGAGGCAGATCAATGCCGACACAGGGCAACTACAGGCGAGTCTGTGGTTAGCTGTACGGGGGCCGGCTCTGGAGAAACCGAGCATGCTGTCCTCGCTTATCCTTTCCGGAATGAACGATGTGCTGAACTCGCAGGGATACACGCAAGCCGCTTGGCGGAATCGAATCCCAACTGCAGCCTGGGCTCTAATGGCAGCCATCGGCGTCTGCTGCAACTTGCTGATTGGGTATGGTTCTCGCCGAATAGAAGCGAGACCTATCCTGTTCGTCGTTACACCTCTTGTCGTGTCCATCTCGTTCTTTTTGATTGCGGACATCGACAGCCCGCGTGGCGGCGTGATTCGCGTGGCTCCGCAAAA